>JBAVPF010000288.1:0-3461 GCA_049692815.1 Acidimicrobiia bacterium | reverse complement strand
GGGTCCATGCCCACCGCCTCCATGACATCGGAGGCCGAGCCGAAGGGGAGGAACCCGTCGGGGACGCCGATGTGGGTCATGTCCTTGACCAGACCGGCCCCGGCGAGCATCTCCGCCACCGCCGAGCCGAACCCACCGGCGATGACGTTGTCCTCCAGGGTCACCACGGAATCCACCGCCGCCGCCCATTCCAGGATGCGCGGGTCGAGCGGCTTGACCCAGCGGGCGTTGATCACCCCGGCGGTTATCCCTTTCCCGGACAGGTCCAGCGCCGCCTTCTCCGCGATCTCGACCATCCGGCCCACCGCCACGAGCAAGACGTCGCCACCCTCGGCTATGAGCTCGGCTCGGCCGATCTCCAGAGGCTCGACGGGGAGGGCGGGGACCGACACGGCGCCCCCTTTCGGATACCGGATCGCCACGGGGGCGTCGTGGTCGACCGCCGTCTCGATCATGGCACACAGTTCGGTGGCGTCGGCCGGGGCGCCGATCACCATGTTGGGGATCATCCTCAGGTAGGAAAGGTCGAAGACCCCGTGATGGGAGGGCCCGTCGGGACCGGTGACGCCGGCCCGATCGATGAGGAAGGTGACGGGGAGATCGTGCAGGGCCACGTCTGCCACCACCTGGTCGAAGGCCCGCTGGAGGAACGCCGAGTAGAGGGCCACCACCGGTCTCTTCCCCGCCATCGCCATGCCGGCCGCCAGGGTGACGGCGTGTTGTTCGGCTATCCCGGTGTCGAACACCCGGTCCGGGAAGCGCTGGGCCATCTGCTTGAGGCCGCTGGTCGAGATCATGGCCGCCGAGATCCCTACGAGGTCGGGCCTGGTGGCCGCGGCCTCGGCGAGCGCCCTTCCGGCGACGTCGGTGAGCTTCAGCTCCGATTTGTGCGCCTTGCCCGTGGCCAGGTCGAAGGCGCCAACACCGTGGAGCTTGTCCTCCTCGTCTTCTATGGCGGGCTGATAACCGTTGCCCTTCTCGGTGATGACGTGGACGAACACCGGCTCTCGATATCTCTTGGCCTGCTCCAGGGTCTCTTCGATGACACCGATGTCGTGACCGTCGATAGCGCCCGAGTACTTGAGGTCGAGGGCGTCGAAGACGGTCGCCGGCTCGAGGATCTGCTTGACGGCGTCCTTCATCCGTCCCGCCATCTCGTCTGCGGTATCACCGACCAGCGGGATCCCGCGCAGGATCCTGCCGATGGCGTTCTTGGCTTTCTCGTACCGGGGATCGATCCGGTAGTGGGCCAGGTTGGACAGTGCGGCCAGCCCCCCCACGGTCGGTGCATAGGAGCGGCCGTTGTCGTTGAGGATGATGATCAAGCGCTCGGGACGGGCGACCGCGATGTGGTTGAGCGCCTCGTAGGCCATGCCGCCGGTGAAGGCGCCGTCACCGATGATCGCCACCGTCCAGCCCTCATAACCGGCCAGTGCGTGGCCCAGGGCGTAGCTCAGCGAGGTGGAGGCATGGCTGTTCTCGACGAAGTCGTGCTCCGACTCCTCGCGGCTGGGATACCCGGACAGACCCCCGGTGTGGCGTAGGGAGTCGAACCTGTCCGCTCTACCGGTGAGGATCTTGTGCACGTACGCCTGGTGGCCGACATCCCAGATGAATCTGTCCCGGGGGGAGTCGAAGACGCGATGCAAGGCGACGGTCAACTCGACGACACCGAGGTTGGGGGACAGATGTCCCCCCGTCTGCGAGACCTTCTCCAGGATGAAGTGGCGGATATCGCCACACAACTCGGTGAGCTGTTCCCTGTCGAGTGCACGCAGATCCGAGGGCTGAGAGATCGATTCGAGCATGATCAGACGGCCGGCAGGCCGGGCATCAGCCTAACGGCCCAACGGTGTTTCGACCTCTTCGGCCAGGGGCAAGCGGATGGTGAACGTAGAGCCGGCACCCAGCTCGCTCTCCAAGCTCACAGAACCGCCGTGGCTCTCAGCGACGTGCTTGACGATGGACAGCCCCAGACCTGTCCCGCCGGTCGCTCGTGATCTCGCCGAGTCGACCCGATAGAAGCGTTCGAAAACCCTCTCGATATCCCTGGTCGGAATGCCTTCTCCGGTGTCGGAGACCGATATGACAGCTTCGTCACCTTGAGTCGCCACCCTCACCGAGATGGAGCCGTCTTCCCCGGTGTAGCGGACTGCATTGTCGAGGAGATTGCGAACGGCGATCGCAACGTCCCTTTGATTCGCACCCGCGACCGTCTCCTCGACTCGAATCTCGAGGTCGAGCCTCTTCTCGGTTGCGTCACGACGGATTCGCTCCACCTCGTCCCGAACAAGACGATCTATCCGAACCGGCGCCATGACGGGACTCTCACGCTCGAGACGGGACAGGTCGAGTAGATCACCAACGAGACGATCGAGCTGCCGTGCCGAGTCCTCGATTCGGACCGCGAAGCCCTCGGCCGAGCCATCGGCGCGATCGAGAGCGATCTGGAGGGCCTCCGATGAGGCGATGATCGTCGACACCGGCGTCTTCAGCTCGTGCGAGGCGTTGGCCACGAAATCTCGGCGCACTGAATCCGCTCGCTCCCTGTCGGTCACGTCCACCAGCAGCAGGAGCACCCGCTCATCACCGCTGAAAGGGGTGGCGATGCCACGGAGACGTCGAGTTGGGCTCCCGTGGTCGACCATGCGAACCTGCTGCTCCTTGGAGGTACGGGCCTCGCGCACGGCCACCTGGAGCTGGAGAGGAGCCAGACCCGAGACATTCTCCGGCAGCGTCCCGAGGATCGAGAACGCGGCCGGGTTGGCGTAGAGAATCCCGCCGTCTTCGCCGAACAGCACCGTGCCCTGGGGAAGCGCTCCCAACACCACCTCCAGAGTCGCACTCGCCTCCTCCGCATCCGTCAACCGCGTCCCGAGCCTTCTGGCCATGGCTGAGATGGCCAGCCCGAGTTGGTCCAGCTCTGCCACACGGGACCTTCTCGGGGCCACCCCAACATCCCCCGAGGCGACGGCTCGCGCCTGCTCGGTCAGGTTCGCTATGGGCCTCGCCAATCGACGGGCGAGAAGGGCTACCAGTGCTACGCCCACCAGGCCGATGCCGATGGCCGTCAGGACGATCGAAGTCCGAATCGTGGAGAGATCGTCCGCGATCACCCTCGTGGACACCGAGGTCCGAACCACGAGGCCATCGACTGGGGGAAGCGCCACGTACCGCTGCTCGAAACCGGTGCTGTCGCTCAATCGCTGCGCTTTGCCGACTTCACCCCTCATGGCCTCGCCCACCTCGAGTCGGCCACTGTGATTCTCCATGGTCTCCGGATCCGTGTGCGAGTCGGCGAGAACGACTCCGTCGGAGTCGATGAGGGTGACTCTGAAGCCGCTGGCCGTGAACGCGGCACCGGCCCAAGCCGAGTAGTCGGCCGGGTCTTCGGGGAGGCTCTCCCGGGCGAGTCTGGCCACCGTCTCGAGATTGGAGTCCACATCACTGATCAACGCCGC
>JBAVPF010000287.1:0-4698 GCA_049692815.1 Acidimicrobiia bacterium | reverse complement strand
GCACTGGGCAACCTGGTCAGCAACGCGATCAGATACGGGGGAGACCATTGCGTCCTCGTGGCCCGGGTCATCGGTGAAGACCTGATCCTCGAGGTCCACGACGACGGGCCCGGCGTCCCCGAGAGGTTCCGCAGCGTGATCTGGGAGCAATTCGAGCGAGGAGCGCACCGACTGGACGCGGTGACTCCCGGCCTGGGCATCGGCCTCTCCATCGTGCAGGCCGTCGTCGAGGCTCACGGCGGGCGCGTCGAATATCGGCAGTCCGAGCGTCTCGGCGGAGCCTGTTTCAGCCTCGTCATCAGGGACTGTGTGGTCGGCCAAGCGGCGCGTCCCCGTTTGAGCGTCGGCCAGTAGACGCGTCAGCGCAGTAGGAAGCCTCTTCCCAGTGAGTCGGCGGGGTCGATCCACAGCTCCGACCTTCCTGACATGTGGGCCGACCCTGACACGACCGGGACGACAGTCACTTGGCCGTTGCTCTCGGCAATGGCGGAGACGATCCCGGTGAAGCTGGCGCCGGAGATGCTTTCGATGACCACCTCCTCGCCGGGGCGGATGTCACCGCGGGCATGAAGGAGCGCCAGACGTGCGCTCACTCCGGTTCCCGTGGGGGAGCGATCGACCTCACCATCGGCGAACACACAGACGTGTCGGCTGTGGTTTCCGGACGTCTGTGCCGGCCCGGTGAAGATCACGCCGTACAGGAAGCCGAGGTCGGGCTTGTCGGCGTGGGTGATCTCGGTGGATTCGCTGATAGCCCTCTTGATGAGCCTCCCGGCGGCGATGAGTGCGAACGCGTCGTCGAGACCGAGCCCGATCGTCTCCGCCTCGACGAAGGCGTAGAAGGCGCCGCCGAAGGCGAGGTCGTACGACACCGACCCGAAGACGTCGGTCTCTACGAAGGAATCGAGGGCTGCCACGAAGGAGGGCACGTTTTCGAAGCTGGTAAGGGTGACCACCCCATTCTCGATCGTGGACCTGGCCACCACCCTGCCCGCCGGGGTGTCGATCTTCAGGACGTTGCGGTCGGCCCCACCGGACAGGATTCCGGTCTCCAGCGTGATCTTCGCCAGGGCGATGATGCCGTGGCCGCACATCGTGGAGAAGCCTTCGTTGTGGGTGAACAGGATCCCCACATCTCCGTCGGCAGTCTCCGGGGGGACCATCCAGCCTCCGTACATGTCCGCGTGGCCACGTGGCTCCCACATCAGCGCCCGGCGCAGCCAGTCCAGGTTGTCTTGGGCAAACCGCCGTCGCTCCAGGATCGTGTTGCCCTCGATCGGGGGGAGACCGTCCACCACGAGGCGAAACGGCTCGCCGCCGGTATGCGACTCGATCACCGTGATCCTCAGCCAATCCGCGGGCGGCTGCCAGCTGAGGCCCTGCCTCTCGTCCATGGGTCGGGAGCCTACGATGTTGGACCTTGCCCAGCATCCAGGACGTCGCATCCGCCATCGCTGCCGCCACCAAGCCGGAGGAAACCCCGGAGTGGGATCCGGCGGGCCTTCAATTGGGCGACCCGGCCACCATGGCTCAGACGATTGCGGTGTGCCATGAGGTGACCGACGAGGTGGTTGTCCGTCTCGAGAGCGAGCCGGTCGACTTGCTGGTCACCTACCACCCACTCCTGTTCGCCCCCAGAACAGCCCTCCTGGCGGAGCGGTCACCGGGGGGAAGGGCCTATCGCCTGATCACCGCAGGTGTCGCCCTCCTGGTGACGCACACCGACTTCGACGCCGCGCCCGGCGGTACGGCTGATTCACTTGCCGCTCTCTTTGCCCTCCATGACGTGAGGCCCTTCGGGGCCGATCTTGACACGCATTTGCCTGCGATCGGGCGATACGGCGACTTCGAGGGGTCGCTCGCCGCCATCGATGCGATCGTCTCCGATGCCTTCGGCTCATCCGGTCTGCGCATAACCGGGGATCGGCACGATCCCGTCGAGAGGGTGGCGGTCGTGCCCGGATCCGGCTCGTCTCTCATCGAGGAGGCAGCCGAGTTGGCCCAAGTGCTGGTGACCGGGGACGTGAGCCATCATCGAGCGGTGGCGGCCCGTGATCTGGGTCTCGCGATCGTCGACCCAGGGCATGTGGCAACCGAGAGACCAGGGATGAAGTCCCTGATCGACCTGGTGGGCCGGGCCTCTGGTGTCGACGTGGTGGACTTGACCGGCATCGACCCTCAAACGTGGAGTTGAGGTCGGGCTACTCTCCGCCTGGATGGAGCTGACCAGCCTCACGGATCTCCTCGATCTCCAGGAGATAGACCTCCAAATAGACCGACTCCTCGACCAGCGCCAGAGCCTGCACGAGCTGGAGGAGTACCGCGCCGTTCACGAGTCGCTCCAATCCAAGGAGACCGAGCGCGAGGTTGCCGCGGGAGAGTTGAAGCAAGTCGAGCTCGATCTGGACAAGGCCGAAGGAGAGCTCGAGCTGCTCGAGCTGAAGCTGGAGGAGCACGAGACCCGGCTCTTCGCAGGTGGGATGAGCGGCAGGGAGACCGAGCACATGCGTCTCGAAGTGCAGAGCCTCAAGGGCCAGCGTGGCGCACTCGAGGAGAAGGTGCTCGCTCTCCTGGAGTCGGTCGACCCTGTCCGGGAGGCTTTGAGTGCCATCGAATCCGAGGTTCGCTCGCTCGAAGCCGACAAGGACAGGCTGGAGACCTCGATCAAGACGCAGTGGAAGGCCATCGACGCCGACCTGGCTCGAAAGGAGGAGCGGAAGAAGGAGGCCCTGGAGCCGATCGACGCCGAGATGCTCGATCTCTACGAGAAGCTGCGGGGGATCAAAGAGGGCGTTGCGGTCGCCTCCTACGACCACGGCGTGTGCGGTGGATGCCACATGGCGCTGTCGCCTGCCGAGCAGGACGAGGCCTTCGCCGACGTCCTGCCCCGCTGCGTTCATTGTCGTCGCATCCTCGTCGCCTGAGCGATGCTCTTCTGGCACCTGGGCGCGAGCCTCTGGCTGTTTCGTTGGGTGTTCCGGGACCCGAAGGTCGACGTCCGGTTTCTGCTCCTCGGTGCGATCCTTGCCGACCTGATAGACATGTCGATCGGCACGGTGGTCCTCGCCGATCGATTCTCCACCGGAGAGCTTTGGTCGCACTCACTCATCGTCCCCACCCTGTACATGACCCTCGTCATCGTCCTCACGCGGAGGGGGCGCGCCCGACGCGCCTGGATGGCATTCGGCATCGGCTGGCTCTTCCATCTGCTGTTGGATGGCATGTGGGTGGACCGGGAGGTGTTCCTCTGGCCGTTCTTCGGATGGCAAATCCCCATGGGTGCGGCCCCCTACTGGGCCCTGGCATGGGAGAGGGCCCTGTCGGATCCCTGGCGCTGGGTTCTGGAAGTGATCGGCCTCGGGTATCTGGGTTGGCTGTGGGTCAGACTCGGCCTCTCGCACTCCTCCCGACGGAAGGCTCTCCTCAACACCGGGAGGCTCCCCGATGAGATGGCCGAGAGCTGAGACGCTGCTACTGGTCTTGATTCTCACCGCATGCTCGGGCGAGAAGGCCGACCCTGTGGCCAGTATCCCGCCCGGGCAGGGCGAGTCGAGCCCGGTAGCAGCCGTCGAGTCCTTGGTGGATGCCATCAATGTCCCCGATTTCGCGGATGCCAGCCGTCTGGCTGTACCGGGACAGGCCGCCCTGGCCTCTCTGGCGGAGGGGGCGAGCTTCGCCGACGTGGCCGAGGCGCTGCGCTCCGGGGACGAGGAGGTCGCCGCCAACTTCTGGTCGGGGTTCGCCCAGGGGACGGGAAGCTTTCTCGTCGGGTCGATGACCGCCGAAGACGGCGGCACCTACACGGAGAGTGGCGTCGTCTTCTCCATAGTGGACATCACGCCTGCGAACGGCGAGTCGAGACGCGTCCTGCTCCGTGACGTGGACGGCTACCGGATCGATCTCTTCGCCTCATTCGGCTCCGGGCTGGCAGACAAGATGGTCGCCCCCGTCGAGCGGCTTCTCAGCACTCAGACCGACGATGCCCGGCTGATCCTCGTCGATCTCAAAGAGATCGTGCCCTCGTTGCTCGCCGCGGCGGGACAGCCGGACACACCAAGTGAGGTCTCCCAGCAGCTCCTCGCCCTGGTCGAGGTGATCACCCGCGTCACCTAGACGCCTTCCTAATGCCGTAGGGACGGTGTCTCGACCCTACGACGTCAGGTTGCGCAGCCGGGGCAGCACTTCCTGGCCGAGAAGCTCGATCAGGGCCGGTTGATCGACACAGGACATCTGAAACGTGACGATGTCCGCGTCGAGATCCTCCACCAGGGGCCGGTATATGGCCACGATCTCCTCGACGGTGTCGACCACGGCATAGCGACCCAAGACTTCCTCCCGGGGCAGCTCGTCGGCTCGCTCCCTGAGCGTCTGGGGGTCGACCGCCTCCAGTCGGCCTGGTGCGCGCAGGCCGCGCCAGGAGTGAAGTGCCCTCCACGCCTCGTCTTCATCTGATGCATATAGACACCAACGCGTTGCAAGGACGGTCGGCTCGGGTCTGCCGGCTTCGGCAGCCGCGGCCTTCAGAGGCTCGATCACCCTCTCCCGGGTCTCAGCAGGGTCCTTCACCGATGTGACCACTCCTTGGGCCAGCTCGCCGGCGAGAGTGGCCGACTTGGGCCCTCCGGCGGCGAGGAGGATGGGCACCGGCCCCTCCGGCGGTGAGTAGAGGCGGGCCCTGTCGGTGCGGTAGTACTCGCC
>JBAVPF010000286.1:0-9731 GCA_049692815.1 Acidimicrobiia bacterium | reverse complement strand
GTGCGCCTGACGCGTGGCCAGCCTTTCATAGAGCAGAGAGACGAAGTGACGGAGTCGGACACACCGTGTTGAGCGTCGAGAACCTCGAGGTCGTCTACAACGACGTGGTTCTCGTCCTTCGCGGCATCTCGTTGGAGGTGGGCGATGGGCAGATCGTTGCGTTGCTGGGTGCCAACGGCGCCGGGAAGACCACGACGCTGCGTGCCGTCACCGGGCTTCTCGAAGTCCACGAGGGTGACATCACCAAGGGCGAGATCGACTTCAACGGGCACGATGTCACCCATCTCGAACCGTCGAGACGGGTCGAGATGGGCATCTCCCAGGTGATGGAAGGTCGTCGCATCTTTGCCGAACTCGATGTAGATGAGAATCTGCGGGCCGGGGCCTATGTGAATCGGAAGGGCCGGAAGACGAAAGAGGCGCAAGACCGGGTCATGTCTCTCTTCCCGAGGCTCAAGGAGCGGCGTCGGGCAACCGCCGGCTACCTGTCCGGCGGTGAGCAGCAGATGCTGGCGATCGGCCGGGCCCTGATGCAGGACCCGAAGCTCCTTATCCTGGACGAGCCGTCCTTGGGGTTGGCTCCTCTCCTGGTCCAGGAGGTGCGGGACATCATCGTCGAGATCAACAAGCAGGGGACGGCCGTCCTCCTCATCGAGCAGAACGCCAACATGGCGCTCTCAATCGCCCACCACGGCTACATCATGGAGACCGGCAAGATGGTGATGGACGGCGATCCGGAGAAACTGCTCACCGACGAGGACGTCAAGGAGTTCTACCTGGGCCTCCACGCCAGCGGCGAGAAGAAGTCCTTCCGCGACGTCAAGCACTACAAGCGCCGCAAGAGATGGCTGTCGTGAGGGCTCGCTCGCTGGTCTCGCTCGCAGTACTCGGTACTTGGTACTCGGTACTCGGTACCCCGGCCGAAGGCCGGACATGAGTGGGAAATTGCTGCAGCGGCGGTCCGATCCATTCGGGCCGGCGTCGTACGACCATCTCCTCGAAGCAAGGGACATCCACCTGTCGTTCAAAGGGGTGAAGGCGATCGACGGTGTCTCCTTCCACGTCGATGACGAGGAGTTGTTCGCCATCATCGGGCCCAACGGCGCCGGCAAGACGTCGCTGTTCAACACGATCAACCAGGTGTATCACCCCGAACAGGGCGACATCCTGTGGAAGGGGCAGTCGCTGATGGGCCTCAAGCCCAACAAGACCGCCGAGCGCGGTATCGCCCGCACCTTCCAGAACATCGCCCTCTACCCGCACATGACGGTGCTCGAAAACATCCTCACGGGGCGACACGTCAGGATGGAGACTGGCTGGCTGACAGGCGCGTTGTGGTGGGGGAAGGCGAAGCGGGAGGAGATGGCCAACAGGGAGGTCGTGGAGGGGATCATCGACTTCCTGGAGATCGAGCAATGGCGCAAGTACCCGGTCGGGCTCCTGCCGTACGGCATCCAGAAGCGGGTCGAGTTGGGTCGCGCCCTGGCCATGGACCCGGAGCTGTTGATGCTCGACGAGCCGGTGGCCGGCATGAACCTGGAGGAAACCGAGGACATGGCCCGGTTCATCCTCGACGTGCGTGACGAGCTGAACATCGCAATCATCCTCGTCGAACACGACATGGGCCTGGTGATGGACATAGCCGACCGGATACTCGTGGTCGACTTCGGCAGGCAGATCGCGGTCGGCACACCTGGAGAGGTCCAGGCGAACCCCAACGTCATCAAGGCCTATCTGGGCGAGGAGGTCGACACGGTCTAGCTCATCTCTCGCCGAGCAGTCTCCAGCTGCCCGGGAGGAGCAGGCCGGCGGCGGCCGCCTTGACCAGGTCTCCGAGGAGGAATGGCACGACGCCCTTCTCCACCGCCTCGCTGAGCGGCCACCCGGTGGCGATCATCAGGCCGGCGACTCCGAAGACATAGATGACCGCCGACCCTGCGATGAACGCGGTGAACATCTTGGGGAAAGTCCGGTCCTGTCGATGCTCCGCCATCCACCCGATGAGCCCTGCGGCAAAAGCGAAGCCGATGAGATACCCGCCGGTTGCCCCGGTGATCACCTCGACACCACTCGAGCCCTCGGTGAACACGGGGAGACCGAGTGCCCCCACGGCGACGTACAACATCTGACCGGCGGCGCCCAGTTTCCAGCCGAGGGCAGCCCCGGTCAGGAGGACGGCGAAGGTTTGGCCCGTGATGGGCACGGGAGTGAACGGGAGGACTATGTACCACTGTGCGGCCAGTGCCGTGAGCGCCGCTGCAGACACGACGAGCAGCACGGACATGAATGCGGACCTCGGCAGGGCCCTCTGGCTGATGACTGCAGATGTCATGGGTATCACTCCTAGAAACCGAACTCGGGGAGAATACGTCTAAGACCCCTATGTCCGGCTCGTCGTTACTCACGCAGAACGAAGCCGAATCAGACCGGCGGTCCGGCTTCTGGCCGGTTGCCCTGATCGGCTCCCTCCTCTTCGTCGGTTTCCTGAGCCTGCTCGCCTGGAACATCGAGCTTCCCTATCTGGCCTGGTCTGCCGGCCCGGTTTCCGACGCCTCGGACGGCATCGTGGTCGACGACATGACCGTCTATCCGCCCGACGGCGAGCTCCTCATGCTCACCGTCGTCAGCCAGGATGTGAACATCTTCGAGTCAGTGATCGCCGGTGTCGATCCGACCGTGGATCTGGTGCGCAAGCAGGCGGTGGTGCGTCAGGGCGAATCCGACCAGGAGTACCGGAGCCGGGTCCTGCAGCAGATGGACGACTCCAACCGGGTGGCGATCACGGTGGCCCTGGAGCACCTGGGGTACGAGATGGTCCCCACGGGTGTGATCATCAACAACGTCTCGGACGGTGTCCCGGCTGCGACGGTCCTCGAGCCGGGGGACCTGGTGGTGAGCGTCAACGGGGCTCCGGTGAACTCGGTCGACGACTTCCCACCCGCTCTGGAGGGCTACGGGATCGGCGACACGATCGAGATGACCATCGACAGGAATGGGGATGTCATGGACGTATCGGTGGTGCTGGCCGAGCGGGACGACAGCCCGGGGACTCCGATGATCGGGATAGGCCTCAGCCAGCTGACCGAGCCACCATTCCCGATCTCCATTCAGTCAGGGGATGTCGGTGGCCCGTCGGCGGGGATGATGCACACTCTGGCGATCATCGACACCCTCACTCCCGGAGAGCTGACCAAGGGCCACGTCGTGGCGGGCACCGGGACCATCCAACTCGACGGGACGGTGGGGAACATCGGCGGCGTGCGCCAGAAGGTTGTTGGGGCGGAAGCGGCGGGGGCGGAGTACATCATGGTCCCTCAGGGCAACTACGAGTCGGCGCTGACTGCGGAGCGTGACCACATCCAGATCGTGTCGATATCGACCCTGGACGATGCCATTTCCTTCCTCGAAGGTCTCGACTCCGCCTGAGAATTCATGGAACATCCCAGGATGGCCGGTATCTTCTATGGCCAATGGCATCTGAGCTAACGCCGGACGGTCTCCGTCAGGCCCAGTTTCGCTCGGCATTCCGGGGATTCCATCCTGCGGAGGTCGAGTCGATCCTTCACGCAGCCGCCCAGAGACTCGAACAGCTGGAGACGGAGCGGGCGCTCTTGGAGAAGAAGCTGGCCGACCTGCCCGGCACCGACCTCGGAGACGAGTTCGAGACCGTCGGACGCGAGGTGGCCGCCATCCTGCAGAAAGCCCGCGAGGCCGCAGAATCGATGAGGGAGCGGGCGTCGCTGGATGCCACCCGCTGGCGCGGTGAGGCGATGGAGGAGGCCGATGCCGTGCTCAAGACGGCATCAGCGGACGCCGAGGCAATGCGGCGCGACGCATGGGTCACCGGCTCTGAGCTTCTCGAGCAGACCGTCCGAAGCTCGGAGAAGCTGCGCGCAGATGCCGAGCGTGATGTCCTCACGGTGATGGGCGAGGCGGAGCGCGAGGCGCACCGACTCACGTCTGCCGCCAGACGCGAAGCCGAGGATCTCGTGCGAAACGCCACGATGGATGCCGAGAAGATGACCGCCGATGCAACAAAACGTCGCGACGAGATCATCGACGGGGCGAACCGCCAGGCCGCCACGGCTCAAGAGCGCACCCGGGCTTTGGAACAGCGTCGCGACGAGCTTCTCGAGGAATTGGAGAACGTCCGCTCGACATTGACCCGTCTGGAAGGCTCACTGGAAGAGCGCCGCGAGGCTCTCGATCTTTCCACTGCGGAGCCATCGAGCGTCAGGATCGTGCACCCTCCCGCCGAGGCCAAGAAGGATTGGGAGCTGGGGGAGACGGTCCGGGTCGTGCCACCGGCCACAGAGGAGAAGCGTCAACCCGAGGTGACGCTGGCAGACGAGATGAGCGATCAGGTGGCGCGGATGCGGGCCGAGGAGGCGACGCCGGAAGTTGAGGAGCCACCTGAGGTCGCCGCGCCGCGTTCCGAGGAACAGCCCATCGACCCGGAGCCTTCGCCTCCACCAGAGCCGGAGGAAGAAGCTCTTGAGCCTCCCGTGGAAGCGGTCGGAGGCGAAAACGAAGTGGAGGCACTGTTCGCCTCACTTCGTGGAACTGCCGCTGGGGTCGACGACGAGCCGAGCCAAGCGGATCGGGCTGCCGACGATCCGCAGAAGGAAGAGTCGGAGGGCATCGACTGGATACAGGTCAGGGAGGAGCGTCTCCTCCCCGTCACCAACCGGGCACTGAGGGGCGTCAAGAAGGCGATGACCGAGGTGCAGAACGTGGCCCTCGACAGTCTCAGGACCGAAGAGGATTGGAGACCGGACGACGCTGCGATCAGGAACGCGGTCCATGCCGAGCTCTTGGCGGTGTGGTCGGAGAGCTTCGCAGCCGGTCACGCCGTGGCCGAGCGGATGAGCGACTCCAAGCTGAAGCGCCCTGCAACACCGGCCTCGGACGCCGACGTCAAGTTCGCCAGCGACCTCGCCGAGGCGGTCACCCGAGCCCTGGAGAAGGCGGGGGATGGGCAGAGGGAACGCCAGTCTGCCGCCTCGCGAGTGTTTCGCGTCTGGCGCAGTGACGAGGCCGAGCGGCGGGTGAGGGACATCGCACTCAGAGGTTACGAAGCCGGGCTGGAGGAGTCACGAAAGGTCGAGGCGCTCTCCTGAGCACGACTGTCGACGTCGTGCATTCCGAAGGGCCAACACCGGTCGTCTGACGCGGAGACCCGCCGCAGACGGCCCGGCCGGCGGTGTTGCCTCCGATGACTCTTAGACTCGGCGCCGATGTTCACCTCCCGGGTGCCAACCGACTACCCGTCGAATCGTCGACGCCCGCTCACAGTCGTGATCGCGATCGTCGTGGTCGCCTATCTGGCCCTCACCGCCGCCGGGACACTCTGGACGGACTACCTGTGGTTCGATTCAGTCGGTTTCGGCAGCGTCTGGACCCGCAACTGGGGCATGGCCATCGCTCTGGGCGCCGCCGGCGTCGTGATCTCTTTCCTGGTCATCTGGGGCGCGCTGAAGCTCGTGGACAGGTTCTCTCCCCGCTGGGCGCCCTTCGACCTCTCCGAAGAGGAAGAGCTGGTGGAGCGTTTCCGGGAGTGGGTGGAACCGCGGCTACGCCAGATCAGGCTCATCGTCACCGTTGGTCTCGCTCTGATCATGGGCCTCACCGTTGCCACGTGGCGTGACGATGTCTTCCTCTTCCTGAACAGCAAGGTGTTCGGTCAGACCGACGCGATCTTCGACACGGACATCGGCTTCTACGTGTTCCGCTTCCCGCTGTGGCAGGAGGCGGTCGGGTGGCTGTTCAACCTCCTCGTCCTGACCACGGTGGTGGTGGCCGTCGCCCTCTACCTGAATGGGGCGATCAGGTTCGACGGGCGCCGGGTCTCGACCACGCGCGGTGCCAAGGTGTTGATGTCGGCCCTCTTTGCGATCGTGGCGCTGGTCCGGGCGGTCTCCTACCGCTTCGACATGTATCAACTGCTCTACTCGGACCGGTCGGAGAAGTTCTTCGGTCCCGGTTTCACCGACATCAATGCCAGGCTCCCTGTCTTGCGGCTGCTCTTCGTCGTGGCCCTCATCGCCGCGGTCTTCTTCGTGGTCAACATCTTTCGGAGAGGGTGGACCCTCGCCATCGTCTCGGTGGGGGCATGGATCGTGGTGGCCGTCGCCGCGGGGACGATCTACCCGGCCATCATCCAGCGCTTCAGTGTCCTCCCCGACCAACTGGGCAAAGAGAGGGAGTACATCGGCAACAACATGGAGGCGACCAAGAGCGCCTACATGCTCGACCAAGCACACGTCGAGTTGCGTGACTTCGAAGCGGCAGACGACCTCAGCGCGGCGGACATCGAGGCCAACCAGAACATCGTCGACAACCTCCGTATCTGGAACACGAGTGTTCTCCCCAAGACCTATCAGAACTTCCAGGAGTTGGAGCCGTACTACGCACTCAACCGAGTCGACATCGATCGATACCTGGCCGACGGCCAACCGAACCAGGTGATGGTCGCCGTCCGGGAGCTGGAGGAATCTGCCGACACCATCCCGAACGACTGGCAGAACAAGCATCTCTTCTATACCCACGGCTATGGCGCAGTGGTCAACCAGGCCAACGTGGTGCAGTCTGACGGCCAGCCGGTGTTCCTGCTCAAGGACGTGCCCCCGGTTGCCTCGGTGCCTGCTCTGGAGCTCGACCACCCCAGGGTGTACTTCGGTGAGACCTACGACGCCGGGAGGCCGGTGATCGTGAGGACGGGCTCAGAACCCCAGGAGATCGACATCCCCCTCGTGGTGGGCACCGGGTTCAACGAGTACGACGGTGATGCCGGGGTGGTCCTCGACAACTTCTTCAAGAGGGTCGCGTTCGCCTTCCGATACCGCGATCTGAACCTTCTGATCTCCAATCAGATCCGCTCCGACAGTCGTGTTCTCGTAGAGCGCAACGTTCGGGCGATCGTGGATCAGCTGGCTCCTTTCCTCGACGCCGACGCCGACCCGTATCCGGTTGTCAACCAGGGGAGGATCCTCTGGGTCCTCGATCTCTACACCACCACCTCCTACTACCCCTATTCCAAGCGGATCGATGTAGATGTCCGGGACTCACTGACTCTTCGATCCGGCCTATCCCTCGGTACCAACTACATCCGCAACTCGGTCAAGGCGGTCATCGACGCCAGTAACGGCGACGTCACCTTCTACGTCGTGGATGACAGTGATCCCATCATCGCCGCCTGGGCCGAGATCCACCCCGAGCTGTTTCACGACAGCTCTGAGATGCCCGACGGCCTCGTGGACCATCTCCGCTATCCGCAGGATCTCTTCAGGGTGCAGAGCGACATCTACCTGACCTACCACGTGACCGAGGAGAGCGAGCTCTTCTCCGGCAACAAGGCCTGGTCGTTCCCCAGCGATCCTTCGGACACGACCCGGACCCTCGACGACAGGCTGTGGGGGGAGGTCCGCTTGCGGCCGACGCCCTACGTCCCCCATCTGCTTCCCTACTACCTGCTCACCCAACTGCCCGGGGAGAGCGATCTCTCCTATCTGCTCCTGCAGCCTTTCAACCCCCTGGACAAGGCCAACATGGTCGGCTTTCTGGTGGCCGACTCGACACCGGGGCGCTACGGGAGGCTGATCGACTTCCGGATGCCACAGGGCAAGCTGGTGGACAGTGCCCAGCAGGCGGGGCAGCGCATCGAGCAGAACGCCGAGATCTCACAGCAGCTCACCTTGTGGCGCGGTCCCGGCTCGGACGTGATCAAGGGTGACATGCTGGTGGTCCCCATCAACAACGCCGTCGTCTACCTCCAGCCGTTTTTCCTCGAGGAGGACGGCGGGGCGTTCCCCGAGTTCCGCCGGGTGGCGGTCGTCTACTCCGATCGCGTCGAGTGGGCGGATTCCCTGGACGGCGCCTTCGCATTGGTCTTCGGCTCGAGTGACGGTGAAGAGCCTTCGCAGCCGCCCACGGAAGATACGACCCTGGACGACCTGATCACACAGGCGGAATCTGCCTTCGCCAACGCCGACGCCGCGCTCCGTTCCGGTGACCTGGCGGGCTACCAACGTTGGGTCGAGGAAGCCCAGAGGATCGTCGACCAGATCTCGTCCCTCTACGGCTCAGCCGCTCCGAACGCCTCCCTGTCTCACCCGCTCTAGGGCGTAGGTCCCGGGTTTGCCCTAGGCTTGTCGGCTCATGGCCAAAGACGCCGACGAATACATCCGGATGCGGGGAACCGTGACGAAGATGCTCCCCGACTCGACCTTCGAGGTGAAGTTGGAGAGCGGTTTCGAGCTGCTCGCCAAGCCCTCCGGGCGGATGCGTCGTGGACGCGGCATCAGGGTCCTTCCCGGCGACCAGGTGGATGTGGAGGTGTCGACGTATGACCCCACCCGGGGCCGCATCGTCTGGCGCTACCGGTAGCCCATCAGGCGTCAGCCAGATCATCCTGAGGGTCACCGATCTGAAACGCTCCGTGGAGTTCTGGTCGCAGGTCGTCGGGCTCGGCGTCGAGATGGAAGCCCCGCCATTCGCCTTTCTCGACGGGGGAGCCATCGGGCTCACCCTCAACCAGGTCGAAGAGCTGCCGGCGGATCAGTCACTGACCGAGATCGTCTTCGAGTTCGAGGACGTGTCCGGCGAGTACTTCGACATGTCGGCGAGGGGCGTCCCCTTCGAGGTCGACCTGCGCCCGGTGACCAGTGACGGCAATCGTGACCTCCTGGCGGCCCATTTCCGGGACCCCGACGGCCATCTCGCCAGCGTCACCGGGTGGGTGGACCGCTTCGGCTAACCCTGAGCCTCGGTGACGTCGGCGACGGCTGCTCCCAGGACGCCGATGAGGTCGTCACTGTGGACGGTGAGAGACACACCACGCGCCCCGCCCCCGATGGAGACCGTGTCGCTGAGCGTGGAATCGGCGATGACCGGCCAATCGCACAGAGACCCGAACGGTGTGATCGTCCCCCGCTCGTAGCCGGTGACGGCCTTGGCCTCCGCCGGGTCGGGCATCGACATGCGGTTGACGTCCAGATGTCGGCGCAGTTTCGGCCAGGAGATGGTTCGGTCACCCGGCACGAGGACGAAGAGGTAATCGTCCTCGGACCTCCTCACGACGATGGTCTTCAGCACCTGTCTCGGGGTGAGCCCCCGTGCGCTCGCTGCGGCCTCGAGCGAGTCGACGGGGCCATGACGCACGACCTCGTGGTCTATCGTTTCGAGCCGGGGGTCGCGTAGCGCCGGAGTGTCGGTCAAATCGCGCCGACCTTCTCCACGATCCAGTGCTCATCAAGCCAGAGCCCGACGACCCCGGCATCCGGATGACGCTGTCGCAGACGCCGCACGGCCTTGGCCATCTGCTGTCGCTGTGCATCGGCGGGGACCGGGTTGCCGGCACATTCGTGATGAGCCACCACCGCCATCTGTGTGGAGCCGTGCTTTTCGATGGAGACGTCGAGGTTGGCGAGGATGGTGTCGGTTTGGCCGGTGTCGTCTGCGAGGTGTCTGACCATGCCTGCCGTCGTGATCGTGTCCAGGTTGCGCACCCCGAACGAAGTGGTCAGATAATCGGCCACCTCGCGCAGCGGCCTGCCGTCCATGCATTCGAGCACCGTGCCGAAGTTCTCGATCCGGAGACTCTAGGGCACCCCGATGTCTCCGTTCTGTGTCGATTCGCGGAGGATCAGGGGGGAGGAATCGACACAAAACGGTCTTCGGGCGGGCTCCGGGGGCCTCTCGGGGTCGAATGGGGAGAATTCCCCATGGAATCT
>JBAVPF010000285.1:0-12217 GCA_049692815.1 Acidimicrobiia bacterium | reverse complement strand
GATCAAGGAGTGGCAGGCGGCGACCAACATCGAGCCGCTTCGCCAGAGACCCATCAAGAAGGGCCGTGGGATGCGTCCCCAGGACGTGATCGAGTGGTGGCGAGGCGGGCGGGCCAAGGTGGTCGAGCCTCTGTCCCACATGAGCGCAGAGGACAGGCTCCCCTGGATCGCGGGCGACATGAGCGCCCGGACCTTCGCCACGTTCCGTCTCACCGAAACCTGGATGCACGGGCTCGACATCTATGCCACGCTCGGCATCGAGGTCGAGGACACGCCCCGCATCCGGCATATCTGCTGGTTCGGCTGGAAGACACTGCCCTATGCCTTCAAGCAGGCCGGCGAGCACTACGAACCGGTCCGAGTCGAGGTGATCGGCCCCGGCTACTCGAAATGGATATACGGCCCGGCTGACACCGATCAGCTGATCAAGGGCTCAGCATCCGATTGGGCACGTCTCGTCGTTCGGCGCATCGACCTGGGCGGCACCCGGCTCAAGGTCACCGGCGACAAGGCGAAGAAAGCCGTCGAGCTAGCTCAGACCTTCCTGTGACCCCGGGTCGTCCCCGGCGCACATGAGCGTTCGGAGCCGCAACGAGAGCGGTGTCGCCCGCATCACTCTGTCCCACCCCGACGCCAGGAACGTCATCACCGGGCCGGACATGCTCGAGCCTCTGCTCGACGCCCTGGACGAGGCCGAAGCCGACCCCGAAGTGGTGGTGGCGGTCATCGACGCCGAGGGGCCGGCGTTCTCCGCCGGCGGCGACGTCAAGCAGATGGCTGCACGCGAAGGGCTCTTTGCCGGCAACCCGGCCGAGCTGACCGAGAGATACCGGGAGACGATCCAGCAGCTGACCCGCTTCCTCCTCACCACCGACCTGGTCACCATCGCCATGGTCAACGGGCCCGCTGTGGGCGCCGGTTTCGACCTGGTGCTCGGATGTGACCTGCGATACGGGTCGAGGAACGCAAGATTCGCTCACACCTTCGTCGACATCGGGATCGTCCCCGGTGACGGCGGCGCCTGGCTGCTCCCCAGGGTTGTTGGATGGCAGCGGGCCACCGAGCTGGCGTTGACGTCCCGTTTCATCACCTCGGCCGAGGCGGAGAGCTACGGGGTGCTCCTCGAAGTGGTGCCCGAGGAGAAACTCGAGGGGCGTGTCATGGATGTGGCCCGCTCGATCGCCGGAAAGCCGCATCCGGCGGTCGTCATGGCGAAACGGCTCCTCCGTCAGGCTCGCACGATGGATCTCGACGGGTTCCTCGAGTTCTCCGCAGCCCTCCAGGCGGTCGCCCACTCCACACCCGAACATGAGGCTGCCGTGGCCGATTACGTCCGGCGTCTCGGCTCGAAGGACGATCAACCGGGTCGCTAGACCTACGAAATCGCCCATTTTGGGGGTTGGAAACGGCCAAATGGGACTGCCGACTTATCCACAGGCCGGGAAGGCATGACGAGACTCCTCCTAGTTGTGTTTGGCATGAATGACTTCCCAGACCAATACCTCGTCAAGGTGATGGAGGACGTGATCGAGGACCTCCACGGCCACGTGCACCGCGTCTCCAACCTCGCCGTCGACCTGGGCCGCGGGCTCGAGCTCGGTGATGACGATCTCGACCGGCTGGCCCTCGCCGGGATACTCCACGATGTCGGAAAGATCCACATGGACCCGGGGATCCTGGGCAAGCCCGGGCCGCTGGACCAGACAGAGCGTGAATTGATGGAGCGTCACCCCGAACTGGGTTTCGCCATGACCCGCAATCGCCTCGACCCCAAGATCGCCGAGGCGATCCTCTACCACCATGAGCGTTTCGACGGTGGCGGGTACCCCTTCGGGCTCGCCGGCGATGCCATCCCTGTTCTGAGCCGCATCGTCCTGGTCGCCGATGCATTCGATGCCATGACCTCGAAGCGGGCTTATCAGCCGGCCCTGCCAGTCGATTTCGCGGTTCACGAGATCAGACGCAATGCCGGCAGCCAGTTCGACCCTCAGGTCGTCGAGATCTTCACCGGCCTCGCCGAGATCAACGCCCTTCCTCTCGAGCTCTCCGCCTAAACGACGTCCGCAAGCCGGCTCCCTCCCCCTGCCGTAGTGCAACGCGCCCTGCCAGGGACGTCTTATTGCACAACAGACTGGGCGACCCGTGACAGCCGAGCCTCTGTCCCAGACGGTCATAATCACGTCATGACGGTCGACGAGTACCTGGAGGCCGCACCGGAGCCACAACGGAGCACACTGCTCGAGCTTCGCGAGACCTTGCGGGAAATCCTCCCCGAAGCCACGGAGACGATCTCCTACGGCGTTCCCGCCTTCAAGGTCGCGGGCAAGGCGATCGCCGGCTACGCCCACGCCAAGAGACACTGCAGCTACTTCCCCCACTCCGGTTCGGTGCTCTCCGCCATCGCCGGCGAGTTGGAGCGCTACGACTGGGACAAGGGGACACTGCGCTTCCCGGTCGACGAGGTGATTCCCGTGCCCCTGGTCCAATCACTGGTGGACGAGCGCCTCCGTCAGTTGGGTCTCGCCTAGACGCCCGGCGGCGGGTTCGACCCGCCTGAATCTGTCCCGGTGCAGATAGACGATCAGGGCCAGCAACGGGACATGTATCACCGGGAGACTGTGGGCGAGCCACCGGGGAAGGTAGATGTCGGTCACCGAGCCCGACTCGGCGCCCAGAGACTCGGCGAGCGGGGTCAGCGGGCACTTTGCACCGTTGGCCAGGAACACGGCGGTCTCGCCGGCGACCATGAGACCAGCGATGGTGACGTCACGCCCGGTGCGCTTCCTCAGCCCGGCATACACCAGATAGAAGACCGAGGCCTCGACCAGGAACCAGATCAGCGTGTGGATGCCCTTCACCATGGCGAGCAGCGCCCGCGGCGATGGGCTCTCGGATCGGTCAGCCATCGATCGTCCTCCGGTAGGAAGTCACATCCCCATTCTGCTCCCACCGTGAATGCAGTGTTCAGGACCGGGGCTGTCACGGGCACGGGCGCCTACCCTCATCAGGTGAATCTCTCCGAGCAACTGGCTGAATGGGAAAGCTTCTACGTCGCGGCAGCCGGTGCTGCGGCGGTTCTCCTTGGCCTCGTATTCGTGGCGCTCTCCCTGCACTTCGAGCGTCATCGAGGCCGGCTGAGAGTGCGCGGGCTCGCCATCCAGTCGGCTGCGAGTCTGTTCTATGCGCTGCTGGTCTCGCTTCTGATGCTGGTTCCTGAAGGTCGCCCTACCAGCCAAGGGGTGACCCTCCTAGTGGTTTCCCTTTTCGGGATCTGGACGTCGGCCGTGGCCTTCGGCGAGGCGCACAGAAGCAAGACGGCTCTGGTCTCATTGGTTTTCCGCTTCGCTCTCCCGCTCACCATGATGCTCGTCCTGCTGGTGGCGGCAGTCCTCTTGCTCGCCGGGGTGCGACTCGGAGTGTGGCTCGTGGCGGCGGTTGTCTTCTTCCACATCCTGTTGGGCACGCAGAATGCCTGGGACCTGTTTCTCGGTGCTGGTTCCTCCGATGCGGTGGACGGCCCTGCCGCGTAGGCCCTTATCCGACGGCGAGAGCCATGAAGTGGCTGAGACAGGCTCAGGCCACGGTCAAGAGACGATCACCTGCCACATATACGAGGACGTGGTACACGACCGAGGTCGATCCAAGGGCCACTCCGAGCACCGGGATGCCCGATGTCCACCACGCGGCCGCCACCAACCCTGAGATGGCCAGCTCCTGGGTCAGACGCATCGGCTCAGCCCATCGGCCGGCTTGGCGAAAGTCGACCAAGCCCCAGAACCCAAACCCGATCAGCACCGCACCAGCTGCCAACAGCAGACTGACCAGGACATCTTCGGCAAGTTGATAGCCCCAGTAGGCGAGACCTGCGACAACGCCAATCTCCACGAGCGCCCGCAGCCCGACATTGATCCAAACCAGTCTCGACCTCACTTGGTGTGCCGGGCCCCCTGGACGCCGCCTCGATTGCAGCCCGGGTGCATCGAAGTATGTGCGGTCTACCTCCGGTGTCTTCACGTGACACCGGCCTCCCTGGCCAGCCGAATCGCCTCGATGAGCCCGCCGGTCCAGGGTTCTCCATGCCCGGGGAGAACGGTGTCCGCCGGGACCCCGTCCAAAGCCCCGAGTGAGCGCATGGCTTGTTCCGTGTCACGGTTCATTCCCGAAGGCATGATCTGAGGGCCGGGGTCACCGGTAAGGGGGTTCCATGTTGTGAGAACGTCACCAGCGAACAGGATGTGGCTGGATTCCAAGAAGAGGGCGCAACTGCCTTCGGTGTGACCCGGAGCGTGGATGACTCTCGGTTTCCCGGGCACATCGAGGAACTCGTCGTCCGAGAAGCTCGAAACCTCCCGAACCGGGATGATTCTCGCAGCTCCGCGTCGGCCCAACGACAGCATCGTCCTGTACATCTGTGCTCTGAACAGGTAGGAAGCCATCTTGCCGTCCGGTTTCCCGACGTCACCGGTCTTCACCGCTCGCTCGTCGTCCTCGTGGATCCAGACACCCGCGCCTGCCTCCCCACGAGCGCGCTCCGCAAAGCCCGTGTGGTCGGCGTGCGCGTGGGTGAGGAGGACTGCCTCCAGGTCGGCAATGTCATATCCGAGACTCGAGATCGACCGGATGAGCACGTTCCAATCCTTGGGGGTGCCGGCATCGACCAGCACCAACCGTTGACCCTGCTCGACCAGATAGAAGTTCGTGACTCCCTGTGTCAGACGATGGATTCCGTCAGCTATTTGCATGTTTTCCCTTCCGTCAGTTCTGCTCTCTCCTGATCGCAGGCCAATATGGGTCTGCTTGTCGCCCGGTCGGCGGTCACCGGGGATGCCACGTGCCGCCCGCGACAAGCCACGTCGTACCTCTCCGACTATCGGGATTCGAGCTTGTACTTCAGCTCACCCAGGTTGTCGGTCACCGAATCCTGAATTCGACTGGCGAGCGCCCGACCCAAGAAACCAAGGCCGCGCGGTGGATTCAGCTCGACTCTGTTCTCCAAGAGCGTGCCGGTGTCGTCGCACTGGAGGCGATACTCGAGGCAGGCACGAAGTTTCGCCAGAGTCCCCTCGACCACGATCAACTCGTTCTCAGCCAAGTCCGAAATCTCGAGTTCCTCGGTCGATTCGAAAGGCACGGACCGCGTCTGCGTGTAGCGGGTGCCAGCCCTGACGGGACCCGGGGTCAGCTTCTCCGTCTCGACGATCGCCCAATTCCAGACAGGTGTGTTCTCCAGATCGCTCAGGAAGTCGAAGACCTCTTCGACGTCGCGTTCGATGTGGACCGTGTTTGTGAACTGGATGGGTGAACCTCCTGGGGTCCAGCCGTGTGTCTGCGTTCCACCCTGGTGGACAAGACGCTCCAAGTCCAATCACCATGCCCAACGGAATCCGAGGCGTGTCGCATCAGGGCACCGTGACGGCGAACTTGTCGGCGACGCCTGATACCTTCGGGCCGTGGGCGCACTCGAGTCATTCACCCCGGCCACGAGAACCTGGTTCGAGGCCTCGTTCCCATCGCCCACACGCGCCCAGGAGCAGGGATGGCCGGCCATCGCCAAGGGTGACCACACCCTCATCCACGCCCCCACCGGCTCCGGGAAGACCCTCGCCGCCTTTCTCTGGACTCTGGACAGACTGCTCACCGAGCCGGTGCCGGAGAGGTTGGAGCGGTGCCGGGTTCTCTATATATCCCCGCTCAAGGCCCTCGCCCACGACGTCGACCGCAACCTCCGTGCCCCGCTGGCCGGGATCCGTCACGCCGCCCAGCGTCTAGGGGGCGAGCCCCTCCCCGGGCTCACCACCTTCCTCCGCACCGGCGACACGCCGCAAGAAGACCGCCGGCGCATGGAACGCAACCCGTCTGACATCCTCATAACCACTCCCGAGTCGCTGTACCTGATGCTGACCTCGGCGGTCCGTTCCGTTCTCCGGACGGTTCGCTGGGTCATCGTCGACGAGGTGCACGCAGTTGCCGGCAGCAAGCGCGGGGCCCACCTGGCCCTGTCGCTGGAGCGTCTCGAGGAGATCACGGACGAATCACCGCAACGCATCGGCCTCTCCGCCACCCAACGGCCGCTGGAGACGATCGCCCGATTCCTTGGTGGCGGCACCATCGAGGGCGATCGGTGGCAGCCCCGACCGGTCACCATGATCGACATCCCCCAGGATCGGGAGCTGGACGTCGAGATAGTGGTTCCGGTCGAGGACATGAACGAGCCCGGTGAGCCCGATCCTCTCGACCCCGGGAGTAGAGCCACACGCTCCATCTGGCCTGCCGTCTACCCCGAGCTCCTCCACGAGATAGAGGCCCACAACTCGACGATCGTGTTCGCCAACTCCCGTCGTCTCGCCGAGCGGGTCTGCTCTGAGATCAACAACCTCGCCGGATCGGAGATCGCCAGGGCCCACCACGGCTCGGTGGCACGAGAGCAACGTCTCGAGATCGAAGAGGCGCTGAAGCGTGGCGACCTGAAGGCGGTGGTGGCCACCTCCTCACTGGAGCTGGGCATCGACATGGGGGCGGTCGACCTGGTCCTCCAGATCGAGGCGCCTACGTCGGTGGCCTCAGGATTGCAGCGGGTGGGCCGAGCCGGGCACCAGGTCGGCGGGGCGTCCCGGGCAAAGCTCTACCCCAAGTACCGCGGCGACCTCCTGGTCTCGACGGTCGTCTCCCATCAGATGGGCCTTCGCAAGGTGGAGTCGACCCGGATCCCCTCCAACCCGATCGATGTCCTCTCCCAACAGCTGGTCGCGCTGGTCGTCTCCGCCGACACCACCGCCGAGAAGCTCTACGAGACGGTCAGACGGGCCACGCCGTACAGCGATCTCAGCCGCTCCGTCTTCGACGAGGCCCTCGACATGCTCTCGGGGCGTTACCCGTCGGATCTCTTCGCCGAGCTGCGGCCCCGCATCAACTGGGACCGGGTCACCGGTGCGGTCACGCCACGCCCCGGCTCACGTCAACTCGCAGTCACCAACCCGGGGACCATCCCCGACCGTGGGCTGTTCCGGGTGACACTCCCCGACGGGAGCCGGGTGGGCGAGCTGGACGAGGAGATGGTCTACGAGTCCCGGGAGGGCGACGTGTTCCTGCTCGGTTCGAGCGCATGGCGGATCAGCCAGATCACACACGACAAGGTCGAGGTCGTCCCCGCCCCCGGTGAGTCGGCGGCGCGGATGCCCTTCTGGCACGGAGACATGTTGGGTCGCCCGCTGGAGACGGGGCTGGCCGTGGGGAAGTTCGTGCGGGAGACGGCCGCCCTCGACCCCGACGATGCCCGGGAGACGCTCATCGAGGACTACCGCCTCAACGACTTCGCCGCCGGGAACCTCATCTCCTACCTGGCCGAAGAGCGGGAGGCGACAGGTGTCCTCCCCACGGACAAGACGGTCGTGGTGGAGCGTTTCCAGGACGAGATCGGCGACTGGCGGATCGTCCTCCTGTCTCCTCTCGGCGCCCGTATCCACGCCCCGTGGGCGATGGCCCTGCGTCAGCGTTTCCGTGCCAGGTATGGCACCGACGTCGACGTCATATGGTCCGACGACGGCATCGCCTTCAGATTCCCGGACTCCGACGAGCCACCGGACTCCTCCGATCTCATCATCGACCCCGAAGACGTGGAGAGCATCCTCATCGAGCATCTCTCCGACACCGCCCTGTTCGCCGCCCGCTTCCGTGAGGCGGCGGGACGGGCACTGCTCCTCCCCAGACGGAGACCCGGGGAGAGAACGCCGTTGTGGCTCCAGCGCCGGCGCTCTGCCGACCTGCTCGGTGTCGCAAAGCAGTTCGGGTCGTTCCCGATCCTCCTCGAGGTCTACCGGGAGATTCTCAAGGACGACTTCGACCTCCCCGCCCTCCAGGAGGTCCTCGCCGACATCAGGTCGCGCAAGATCCGCGTCGCCTCCGTCGACACCCACGGTCCCAGCCCGTTCGCATCGTCCCTCCTGTTCTCCTTCATCGCCGCCTACATGTACGAGGCCGATGCACCGTTGGCCGAGCGCCGGGTGGCCGCACTCACCCTCGACCGCGACCTGTTACGGGAATTGCTCGGCGAGGGCGAGCTCCGTGACCTCATCGACCCCGAGGTGGTGGCCGCCGTCGAATTGGAGCTGCAACGGCTCACCGAGGGGCGGAGGGTGCGTCACGACGACGGGATCCACGATCTCCTGCGTGATCTGGGGCCCCTCACCCTCGACGATGTCGAGGTGCGGAGCGAGGGTCTCGACGTGCCGGCGGCGCTCGACCGTCTCGCCGAGTCCAGACAGGTCGTCGAGGTGAGACTGGGCGGCGAGGACCGCTGGGCCGCCATCGAGGACCTGGCACGTCTGCGCGACGCCCTCGGCGTGCAACCGCCACCGGGGGCACCTCGAGTGTTCCTGGAACCGGTAGACGACCCGTTGGGCGACGTCGTGGGGAGATACGCCCGGACACACGGGCCGTTCGTGGCAGCCGACGCGGCCTCTGCCCTGAGCCTCCCTGTGGGAGTCGTCGAGACCGCCCTGACCCGTCTCGAACAGTCGGCCCGGGTGGTGCAAGGTGCGTTTCGTCCAGGCGGGAAGAGCAGGGAATGGGTCGACGAGGCCGTACTCAAGCGACTCAAGCGCCGCTCGCTGGCGGTGCTCCGCTCTGAGGTCGAACCGGTTGACCGGACCGACCTCGCCCGCTTCGAGATCGCCTGGCAAGACGTCTCCGAAGATCCCCCTCGTGGGCGCAACGCTCTGGCCGGGGCCATCCACAAGCTCACCGGTGCCGCCATCCCCGCCTCCACACTGGAGCGAGACGTGCTGGCAGCCAGAGTGGCAGAGCCGGGGACCGGGATAGACAGCTTGCTGCTGGCCGGTGACCTCGTCTGGGTGGGTCAGGGGGCCATCGGCAACCGCGACGGCAGGATCGCCCTCTACCCCAGGGACTCCCTGGCGACACTGTGGACCGGGCCCGACGCCGGCTTCGAGCCCGACGACGACGCCGCGCGGATGCTGGAAGCCCTGAGAGCCAGGGGCGCCAGCTTCTTCCGGGACCTCTACGACGCATGTGGCGGGGGCGACCCCGATCAGGCTCTGGAGACCCTCTGGGATCTGGTGTGGGCCGGCCACGTGACCAACGACACGTTTGGCCCGGTGCGCTCGTACACGATGAGACGCAGGAGCCGCAGCGGCGGCCGCCGCGCCCTCTCCAACCGCTTCCCCGAACATGCCCAGGGGCGCTGGTCGCTCACCGAGAATCTGGTCGGCGTCTCAGCCGACGTCACCGCACGTCACGCCGCATGGGCCGAGCTCCTGCTCGACCGTCACGGAGTGGTGACCCGGAGCACCGTCCTCGCCGAGGGCTTCCCGGGTGGCTTCAGTGCCTTGTATCCCGTGTTCGCCCATCTCGAAGAAAGCGGACGCATCCGGCGCGGCTACTTCGTCGAAGGGCTTGGTGGCTCCCAATTCGCCATGCCTGGTGCCGTCGACCGTCTCAGGGCACAGCCGTCCACCGGGCTGGTGGTCGTCGCCGCGACCGACCCGGCCAACCCCTACGGCGGAGTGCTCCCATGGCCCGACCTCGACGGCACTCGTCTGGCCCGGGACGCCGGGGCCTACGTGCTGTTGTACGACGGCGCGCTCATCGGCTATCTGGACAAGGGACGCCGCAGCCTGACCCTGATCGAGGTGTCATCGGAGCAGTTCGGCGAGGTGTCCCGGGCCATGGCGTCGATCGCCGAGCGTCACCGCCGTCTCACCCTGCTCACGGTCAACGGAGACGCGGCATCTTCCTCGCCTCTGGCGGCGCCCCTGGCCGAATGGGGCTTCGCCACCGCACCGCGAGGCCTGACCTATCGAGGCTGACGCCGCGGAGCGTGAGATCGCGTCTAGGAGGACATCTCCACCGCGGGCTCGGCTCCACGGATTCCGAGAGCCTCCCGGCCCCGATTGGCGGCCCGGCTCATGACCACGATCGTCGCCGAGAGGACGACGATCCCCACCCATTGTGTCGTGGTGGGGACCGTGTCGAACGCCGACCAGCCGATGAGGATCGCGGTGAGCGGAAAGGCCAGCTCGGCGAGCGTCGCACTTGAGGCAGGTGTCGTCGACAGGCCCCGGTAGTAGATCAGCAGCGCCGCCAGACCAGGAACGAGGGCGAGCACGATGAGCGCCCAGAACTCCGAGCCCGTCACCTGGAGTGCGGTCGACGCCTCGTTCCTCAGCAACAGGATCACAAAGGCGGTGGGAAGGCCGATGGCGAATCTCAGCGCGGTCAGCTCGTTGGTGGGGATCGTCTTGGTCAGGTACCGGCCGAGGACGGTGCCCATGCCCCACAACGCGGCCGCCCCCAGCGCGAGCAGGGCGGGCGCCAGCTGGCTGACCGAGACACTCGTGGGATCGGAGAAGGAGATCAGATAGGCACCACCGACCGCGAAGAGGAAATACCACCCGTACCTGGGCAGCAGACGCTCGCCGAGC
Organism: Acidimicrobiia bacterium; assembly: GCA_049692815.1. GTDB lineage: Bacteria > Actinomycetota > Acidimicrobiia > Spongiisociales > ZC4RG35 > JANQRA01. The sequence goes on along the minus strand of JBAVPF010000285.1, from coordinate 1,778 downwards.
AACAGATAGGCGCCCAGCACCGCGATGACCGGCTGGGTCTTCTGTATGAGCAGGACAGTGGTCGGATCGCCGTAAGTGAATGCCTGGGTGAAGAGGATGGTGGCCACGGCCGACGCTCCGGCACCGACGAACACCAACGAGATCACGTCCCCGGCCGTCAGCTTGTGTCTGCTCCGCATGAAACGGAGCAGAAGGGGAACGGTGATGGCCACGAGGATCAGATGCTCCCAGAACACGACCTTGGGAGCGGCCATCTCCAGGGCCAGGGTCGTGCGGAAAAGGCCGTCGGTCCCCCACAGGGCGGCACCCAAGGCGACGAGCAGGAATCCAATGCCGAGTTTCTTCATGAACCGTGCTTTCTCACGAGATGCCGGAGGTGCCGGCGCCGATCACTCCACCGTCGATCGGGACCGTAGTCCCGGTCATCCAGGACGACGCATCGGAAGCGAGGAACGTGATCAGACGTGCCACGTCCTCGGGCTCACCCACCCGCCCCAGGGGGTGCCGCTCCGCGGCAGCCTCCTCGTCGACGAGGAGCGCACCGGCAAGACGGGTCTTCACCACCGCCGGCGCCACCGCGTTCACCCTGACCTCGGGGGCGAGCTCGAGGGCCAACTGTCGTGTCATGTGGATCAGGCCCGCCTTGGAGATGTTGTAAGCCCCCATGTCCCGGCTCGGCTGCATGCCGGCTATGGACGCCACGTTGACTATCACGCCGCCATGCTCTCCCATCCAGGCGGAGTGGACTGCGCGCACCCAGAGCAACGGGGCCCTGAGATTCACCGCCCAGGTCTTGTCCAGGGCGCCGAGGTCGACCTCCACCAGCGAGCCGGCGGCCGGGTTCGTCCCGGCGTTGTTCACGAGGATGTGACAGGCCCCGAACGTCTCCACGGTCGCCCTCGCCGTCTCGTTGGCAGCTTCCTCGTCGTCGGCGCGCGCCGCGATCGCCAGCACTCTCCCGGGCTCCACGCCGGCGGCCGCGAGCTCTTCTTTGGCCGACTCGATGTTCCCCGGCTTTCTCGACGTTATTGCCACCCCGGCAGCACCGCTCCTGCACAACTCCAGAGCCGTAGCCAGACCGATGCCGCGGCTGGCACCGGTGACCAGTGCGACCCTCCCTTCAACCGACACGTCCATCCATGCCTCCTCAGTGACCACCGCGCTTGACGCCGCCGTATTTCATCCTCGTGTCCGCCATCGCGGCAACTCGAGCCTCATCATCCCGGATGGCTGCATCGACAACCTCGCCGACGAAGAGCGTGTGAGTGCCCATGTCGATCGTGTGGCGAACCTCGCAGTCCATCCAGGCGACCGCCTCCTCGAACACGGGCGCACCGGTCGTGGCCGTCCGAACCGGGCGGCCGTTGAGGGTGTTGCCATCCCTCTCGGCCGGCTTGGAGAACTTGACGAACGTGCGGGTGTCATCGGCGGACCAGAGGTTGACGCTGAACGAACCGCCTTCGCCGATCAGCCTGTGGGTGAGCGACTTGTTGTCGATACCGACACCCACGAGCACCGGCTCCATCGACAGCTGGGTCACCCAGCTCGCGGTCATGCCGTTCCACTCGTCACCGGACGCCGAGCCCACGAGCACCAGCGCATTGGGGATCTTCCACGTGACTTTGTTGATCAGTTCGGGGTCCACGATCGCCTCGGCGTAACAGAAGGCGTCACCCTAATGTTCCGCGCGTGCGGATCCTCATAGCCACGACCGGCGTGCTGCCCGCGGCCCCAACTGCCCAGTTCTGCCGACGGCTGATTGGTGATGAGTCCTCCGT
>JBAVPF010000284.1:0-1940 GCA_049692815.1 Acidimicrobiia bacterium | reverse complement strand
GGCATGACCTACGAGAGGTACCAGGGGCTCCTCAATCGGGCCCTCAAGGTGCTCAAGCACCTCCCCTTCTACAAGTGACCCAGCGCGCTTCTCGATTGTGATCTGGCGGGCCCGCTCGAGGAAATAGGCGACCGTCACCTCTCGCTCATCTCGGCGAGATCCGCCTCGAGGAGATCGCGGTCGCCGTCGTCGGCGATGTCGGCCAGGGTCGCCCGAGCAAGCTCGAGATGTTCGGTGAAGGTCTCGACGTCGTCGACCTCGGCCGCCGCCCGGGCGATAGCCTCGTGAGCGAAACCGGTCACAAAAGCGCCCAGATCGTGCTCCGTTGCCAGCTCCAGCGATCTCTCGGCGAACCTGCGGGAGAGGTCTGCATAGCCGAGGACGGCAGCGACGCGGGAGACCTGCCAGTCGGCGATAGCCCAGTTCCGGGGTGTCCCCACCTGGTACCAGTTGTGACGCTGGGAGAGGGTTGCGGCCAGCATCTCCTCTTGTTCTTCACGGCTGAGCGCTTCCTTGTCGAGAAGCTCCCACGTGTGGTTGAAGTCACGGGGGGCCAGCGTTCGGCGCCAGCGGGCGACGTCGTCCTCGCCGGGTGCTTCTATGGGGTCGACCATGGGTGCGCTTCCTAAGGTTCCAAGTCCTGTGAGTGTGGCAACGATACGCAACCATGGCTGATGACACCACCGTCACGGTGGCCGGCGAGCAAGTGCGCATCTCGAGCCCGGGGCGCGTCGTGTTCCCCGACCGGGGTTGGACCAAGCTCGACGTGGTGAACCACTTCGTGCTGGTTGCCGCAGGCGCCGCCCGTGGCATCACCCGCCGTCCCACGATGCTCAAGCGCTACATGCAGGATGTCACGGTGGCGCCGATCTATCACAAGCGCGCCTCGAAGAACACTCCCTTCGAGACGGTGCAGATCAGGTTCCCCTCACAGAGGCCGGGGCGGATGAACGTGCCGGTGACGGAGGCAGACGTGATCCGGCTGGCCCAGCTGGGCTGTCTCGACTTCCACCCCTGGCCCGTTCGCGCCGACGACACCGACCACCCCGACGAGCTTCGCCTCGATTTCGATCCCACCCCCGGCTTCGGCTTCGAGCACGTCAAGGAGGCGGCCGCCGGAGCCAAGACGCTGCTCGACGAAGTCGGCCTGGTGGGCTGGCCGAAGACCAGCGGCAGCCGTGGGATCCACGTCTATGTCCGTATCGAGCGCTCATGGGATTTCTTCCAGACCAGACGCGCCGTGCTGGCCTTCGCCCGCGAGTTGGAGCGCCGCATGGACGGGCTGGTCACCACGAGCTGGTGGAAGGAGGAGCGGACGGGTGTCTTCATCGACTACAACCAGAACGCCCGGGACAAGACCGTGTCGAGCGCATATGGGGTCCGTCCCACCGGCTATGTGTCGGCTCCGTTTCGATGGGAGGAGCTGGCCGACATCAGCATCGAGGATTTCCCGCTCGGCTCGTTCCACGAGCGTTGGGCCGCGGTGGGCGACCTCACAGAGGGCATCGACGAGGCGGCGGGGAGGATCGACACTCTGATGGAATGGGTCGCCCGTGACGAGGAGGATGGCCTCGGCGATGCGCCCTGGCCACCCCACTACCCGAAGATGCCGGGTGAGCCACCCCGGGTCCAGCCTTCCAAACAGCGGAGGCGCGACGAGGACTACTGATCGGCCTAGAGGGCGTCGCGGCGGCGCAGTGCCCAGGTGAGCGTGGCCAGCCCGACGACCAGCACCACTGCCAGCTTGACCAGACCTCCACCCACTCCGGGTGTCACCGGGCCCAGCATGTCGCCCGCATTCGGCTGATCCCAATAGGGGGTCACGTCGGCGAATATCGACAAGGCGATCCGCCAGATGGAGATCTGGGCCAAACCGCTCACCACCGCGGCGAGGATCGACTCGATCACGATGATGTACCCCAGGCCCACGAGTATCGAGC
>JBAVPF010000283.1:0-5448 GCA_049692815.1 Acidimicrobiia bacterium | reverse complement strand
TCTGGATGCCCTGGGGACACTGAGCTACCGGGGTGCCGCCACACAGCTCTCTCCGACGCAGGCACGGCTCGTCCAGCCCCTGATCGAGCGGTTCGGTGGGGTGGTGGGAAGGGACACCTTGGCGGCCGCGGCCTGGCCGGGAGCCGATTCGGCGGCCAACAGCCTCGACGTCACGGTGGGCAGGCTGCGTCGCCAGCTGGTGCCGGTCGGGCTCAAGATCCGCACCGTCCGTTCCCGGGGATACCTCATCTGCGACGACCACTCCGGCTGATCTGCCTCCCTTCCGGAGCCGGGTCCCTTGTCAGGTTGATGTCAGAGACCCGTTCGCACTTCGTAACAGGAGGCTTACGAGCGTGAAATCGGGTGACCTTAAGTTCCCGACGGTCAATGCGAGCTAGCCCGGCCGCACCTCGTTTGGGCGGCGATGGAGGAGGCAGATAGTGCAAAGAGCAAAGCGAAAGCTACTCATCGGGAGCATCCTCGGAGCCATCCTGGCTCTGGTGATGGCCAGCCCGGCGATGGCCCAGGAGGAGTTGACTCCGGCGACTCAGTTCGTCCTGGACAACCTCTGGGTGTTCATAGCGGGTGTGCTGGTGTTCTTCATGCAGGCCGGATTCGCGCTGGTCGAAGCCGGCCTGACCCGGGGCAAGAACGTCAGCAACATCATGATGAAGAACTTCATGGACATGTCCGCGGGCGTGCTCGCCTTCGCCCTGGTCGGATATGCCATCGGCTTCGGTGACAACTCGTTGCTGGGCGGCTGGTTCGGCTGGGGCTTCGGCATCCCGGGCGTCGAGAGTCTCGACCCCGCATTCGCCGACTACCTCACCCCGTCCACGTTCTTCTTCTTCCAGGCGGCGTTCGCTGCAACCGCGGCGACGATCGTGTCCGGTGCCATGGCGGAGCGGACGAAGTTCAAGAGCTACTTCGTCTACAGCTTCTTCATCACCGCCATCATCTATCCGGTGGTTCTCCGCTGGACCTGGGGTGGCGGCTGGCTCGCCCAGTTGGAGTTCCCGTTCTCGGACTTTGCCGGCTCCACAGTGGTGCACGCCACCGGTGGATGGGCGGCCATGATGGGCGCCATCGTCCTCGGGCCCCGGATCGGCCGATACGGCAAGGACGGGAGGCCGCGGGCCATCCCCGGGCACAACATCGCCTACGTGGTGATCGGCGCCTTCATCCTCTTCATCGGGTGGTTCGGGTTCAACCCGGGCTCGGAGCTGATCGCCGACGGGTACGTGATGCAGGTCGCATTGAAGACCTTGCTGGCCGGCTGTGCCGGCGCCGTCGTGGCGATGTTCGTCAACTGGGCAAAGTCGGGGAAGCCGGAGACATCGATGGCGGCAAACGGCCTGCTGGCCGGTCTGGTGGCGATCACTGCTCCGGTTGGCGCCGTCGAGACCTGGGCGTCGGTGGTCATAGGCGCCGTCGCCGGAGTGCTCGTCGTCTACTCGGTTGCATTCTTCGACCGGAGGAAGATCGACGACCCGGTCGGTGCCATCTCGGTTCACGCCGTGTGTGGCACCTGGGGCACTCTGTCGATCGCGTTCTTCGCCGTCTACGACGATGCGTTCCTGGGGCGGGAGAACGCCGGCCTGTTCTATGGCGGCGGTCTCGATCAGCTGTGGACTCAGGGCCTGTACGTGATCGTCCATTTCGTGTGGGTCACGGTTGCCGCAGGCCTCCTGTTCTACGCACTGAAGAAGACCATCGGTCTCAGGGTCACGCCCGAAGAAGAGATCGCCGGGCTCGACATTGAGGAGCACGGCTCGCCTGGATATGCTCACGACACGGTCACCTCGTTGCCTGCGGAAGGGGTCAGCGCATGAAACTGATCATTGCCTTCATCAAACCCTTCAAGCTGGAACAGGTCGGTGACGCACTCAAGACGGCCGGTGTCTCCGGCATGTCCGTGAGCGACGTCTCCGGGTTCGGCCGACAGTCGGGCCAGACAGAGGTCTACCGGGGAGCCGAGTACGAGGTCGACTTCGTGCCGAAGGTGCGGCTGGAGATCCTCGTCACCGAGGAGCTGGTCGGTCCGGCGGTCGCCGCCATCGAGTCTGCCGCCAAGACACGCGAGATCGGAGACGGCAAGATCGCCGTCCTCGCAGTGGAAGACGTCGTCCGAATACGCACCGGCGAAAGAGGTGCAGACGCCATCTGACAGAGGGATCGCAATCCTCGAAGACTTCATCGGCCTCCGCGACTCGCTCCGGGAAACCCGGATCGGTCATGGGGGCCGTGAGGTCTGTGAAGCGCTGACCTCTGCACTCGACGAGGCGATCGCCGTCCTCCTGCCCGATCGCACCGGGCTGGCCATCGTGGCCGTCGGTGGGTACGGCAGGGGCGAGCTGAGCCCCTATTCCGACGTGGACCTGATGTTGCTCCACGATCTCGACGACGCCGCCGACCGGGCTGCGGCGCTCTTCCGCCCGCTCTGGGACGCCAAGCTCCGAGTGGGCCATGCGGTGAGAACCGTGAGGGAGGCGACCGGCGCGGCCCGTGAGCGGTTCGACACCCAGACAACGCTCCTCACCAGTCGTCTGATCGCGGGCAGCCGGGACCTGTTCGACCGGATGATCGCCGAAGTGACCGCGGTGACCAGGGCCCGGCCCCTGCGCAGCCATCTCGTCGAGGAAGAGCGCCGGCGCCGCTCCAAATCCCCGTATCTGCTGATGGCTTCGGACGTCAAGGAGGGACGGGGCGGTCTGCGCACCCTCCACGGGTTCGAGTGGGAGCGTCGTCGTGAGGCGCTCATCGGCCGATTCACCGCGGATCTCCCGCCCGAAGAGGCCGAAGCGCACGAGAGCCTGCTGCGGATGAGGAATGCCCTGCACACCGTGGCCGGGCGCTCCCACGACATGTACTCGCCCGAATTGAGGGACTCAGTCGCCCGCTGGCTGGGGCTGGATGTGATGGAGACGGCCCGGATGCTCGTGGGGGCCTTGAGCACCGTGGACCGGCTTGCCTCCCGCCGCTGGCCCGAGGTCGTGGAGACGGGAACGGGGAGACGGCGCTGGGCGTGGCCCCGACGCACCACTCCTCAGGCGACGTTCGACACCACGCGGGCACCGTCCTATCAGGATCTCGTCTCGATGCTTCGGGCCGGGGAGCCGGGAAGGCTGGCGTTCGAGCGGCTTTGGGAGACGGGTCTGCTCGACGACATCATCCCCGAGTGGGAGGTCGTCGAGTCGCTGCCTCAGCTCGCGCCATTCCACGAGCATCCCGTCGCCGCCCATCTGTGGCGGACGGTCGACGAGATGTCGGCGCTCATGGAAGCCGACGGACAGTACGGCCGGGTCGCCGCCGAACTGGATGCCGCCGACCTCCTTCTCCTCTCCGCCTTCCTGCATGACATCGGCAAGGGGCACGGTGGCGATCACTCAGAGGTGGGTGCCGAGATCACCCGCAGTGTTTGTCGTCGTCTGCAACTGCTCGAGGACGAGGCCCAGATCGTCGAGGAGGCGGTGCGGCTCCATCTCCTACTGCCGATCACGGCCGGCAGGCGAGATCTCGACGACCCGGCCGTCATCGACGAGGTCGCGGCCACGATCGGCGACCTGCGGCTTCTCCAGGTGCTCTACCTCCTGACCGTCGCCGACTCCAAGGCCACCGGCCCGACCATGTGGAACGAGTGGAAGGCCGTTCTCCTCAGGACCCTCTTTGCCCGGTGCGCCGGGCGTTTCGGAGGCGATCGCCCGGTGGTGTCCGGCGCCAGCCTCGACGAGGTCCTGACCTCTGCCGGGGAGGGGCGAGGTGACGAAGCGACCTCACACGTGGAGTCGATGCCCGAGGACTACCTGAGGAGCACCGGGTCTGAGGACGTTGTCTGGCACCTCGACCTGATCGGCGGGCTGAGTGGTGTCTCCAACCTCGGCGTCCGCCCGGCACCGCCATTCGAGATCGCCGTGGTCGTTGGCCGCGCCCGGCGCGGGTTTCGCCGGCTGGTGGCCGCCGCCTTCGCCGCCAACGGTGTCGACGTCCTCGAGGCGAGGCTGATGAGCAGATCGGACGGGATGGTCGTCGACTCATTCATGGTCAGAGACGACCGAACCGATGGAGTCGTCCCGCCGGAGCGATGGGAGAGCGTGCGTTCCGACATCGAGGCCGGTCTTCTCGGTGCCCTGGACACGTCGTCGAAGGCGGCGGCTCGCGCCGCCGCGTACCCCGAGCCCGCTCTTGTCGCTACTCCGCCCAGCGCCAGGGCCGACTTCGACGCCGCCTCCGGCGACCTGTTCGTGACCGTCAAGTGCTCGGATCGGATCGGGCGGCTGGCCGAGATCCTCACCATCCTCGGCGACATAGGGCTGGAGATAAGGCTGGCAAAGCTGGACAGCCGTGGAGGAGAGGTCGTCGACACCTTCCACGTGAGCGCCGGCGATTTCGGCGACGACCCCGCTGAGGTCGCCCGTCTGGAGGAGCGCATCGCCTCCGGCATCACGCCGTGAGTGGGTGTTCAGTCCACGCCTATGTCCTCGTTCCAGAGTTGGGGCTGTTCCGCGATGAACCGGGTCATCATCTCGACACATCTCTCGTCGTCGGCGACTTCCACTTCGACGCCGCGTTCCCGAAGAAGTTCCTCATTGCCCAGGAAGGTCCTGTGCTCGCCGACCACGACCCGGGGGATGCGGTAGAGGAGGATCGCGCCGGTGCACATGTCGCAGGGCGAGAGCGTCGTGTACAGCACCGAGCGGCGATACTCGGCGGCGGTGAGACGCCCGGCATCTTCCAGGGCGTCCATCTCGCCGTGGAGGATCGCCGACCCCCGCTGGACCCGCCGATTGTGTCCCCGCCCCACGATCTCCCCGTCGATCACGATGGCTGATCCGATGGGAATCCCACCCTCCGCCAGGCCCTTTTCGGCTTCGGCGATCGCCGCTTCGAGGCCGCTGTCGCTCATCAACGTGATCCTATGCACCCGACTTAACCTGGGCCGGTGACCCGGATCTCCGTCTCAGGGCCGTCCCGAATCGTCACCGACACCGCGGTGGCGGTGGGCGACGAGGGGGGATCGGTCGTCGATGTCGCCGTCGTGGCCGCCCTCACCGCGATGTGCACCGAGCCGGGGGTATGCGGGCCGGGGGCGGGAGGGTTCCTCACCGTCGACGTCGAGGGGACCTCGCCAATGGTCGTCGATGGCTACGTCGCCTATCCCGGCATCGGCTACACCGGCGAGCCTTACCTGCGAGAGGTGACGATGCCCTATGGGGGCGGGGTCACCACTCTGGTGGACGCCGGCTCCGTCGGGGTACCCGGCGCGCTGGCCGCCCTCGACGTCGCCTGGCAGCGATTCGGGGCGCTCCCGTGGAAGGTGCTGATGGAGGCGGTCGCCTCCGCGGTCGCCGACGGGTTCCCGCTGAGCGAGGCTGCCAACACCTACTTCAGCGAGGGGGCGCGGGAGGTCTTCTGGCACGACCCGGTGAGCCGGTCGGCGCTCTTCGAGGG
>JBAVPF010000282.1:0-3676 GCA_049692815.1 Acidimicrobiia bacterium | reverse complement strand
AGACAAGACGGCGCAGCCCACAATTCGGGCTCCACCGTCGGCGGACACACGGACTCTGTGCCCGTGTCCCACGGAGTCTAGGCGGGGTCCGGGCTCTATACCAAGTCAATCCACCAGACGGGCAAACCGGCGTTTGCCCACCCGGATGATGGCTCCGACCAGACGATCTCTCGCCAGTTCAATGCCATCGACGACCTCGTCGTCGATGCGGACGGCTCCCTGGTCGATCATCCTCCGCGCCTCGCTGCCCGACATCCCGAACAAGTCCCGGATGAGAGCAGGCAAGGCCACGGGATCGTCGCCCGAAAGAGTGAACTCCTCCAGGCCCTCTGGTATTCCCCCTTCCCGGAAGATCAGGTCGAAACCGGCCTCCGCCTCCCCTGCCTCTTCCGCACCCCAATAGAGAGTGACGATCGAGCGGGCCAGGTCTCTCTTCGCCTGATTGGGATGGATGTCACCCGATTCGAGCCCGTGCTCGATCCTCTCGACGACGACGTCGTCGAGGTCGGCAGCGAGCCGGGACCACTCGCCGATCAGTTCGTCGGGGATGCTCATCGTCTTGCCGAACATCTCGGAGGGCTCATCCTCCACACCGATATAGTTGCCGAGGCTCTGGGACATCTTGTGAGTCCCATCTGTGCCGACGAGCAGTGGCATGGTGAGGGCCACCTGTGGTTGCTGGCCGTAGCGCTCCTGCACGACCCGTCCCATCATCAGATTCCAGAGTTGGTCACTCCCGCCGAGCTCGACGTCGGCCTCGACCGCCACCGAGTCGTATCCCTGCAACAGGGGATACAGGAACTCCATCACCGAGATCGGTGATCCTTCGTCGTATCTCTTGGAGAAATCGGATCGCTCCAGCATCTGGGCGACGGTCGCCGACGAGGTCAGCTCGAGGAGCCCGTACATGTCGAGATCTGCCAGCCACTCGGAGTTGCGGCGGATCTCCAGATTGTCGTCGCGCAGGACTCTCCCGAACTGGCTCAACACGTTCTCGGCGTACTGGTTGACCTCTTCAGCGCTGAGACGCTTTCGTTGGGCACCACGCTCGGAAGGATCTCCGACCTGGGCGGTGAAATCGCCGACGATGAGAACCGCCACATGGCCCATCTCCTGGAACTCCCGGAGCTTACGGAGCACGACCGCCCATCCCAGGGTGACCGCCGGCGCGGTCGGGTCGAGCCCTAGCTTGACCCGTAGAGGGCGGCCGAGCTCCAGCTTGGCCGCAAGGTCCTCCATGGGGACCACCCTGTCGGCGTGACGCAGGGCTAGGTCGAGCTGGGGTGCGGTCATCGTGGCGGCAGGGTAAACGGCATGTCCGTCAGGTCGTCAACCGGGTGGCTGAAACGAAACGCCACGGCCGCTCCTGTGCCTTGGAGATGCCGATTCTCGGTGTCGCCATTATCACCTCAGGCGGCTCTCCCACCTCGAGCCTTATGGGGGAGGAGGAATCGAGGAGGTCGGCGCCGTCGTGACCCAGGTCGATGCCGAGAGCCTGGCACAGCTTGCCAGGGCCGTTGGCCAACTCGTCGGGCCGGCCCCGTCGCTTCGATGCCGCAGACGCCCCGCCGATCACCTCTCCGCCACGTATGAGTATCCCCCAGCCCACGCCTTCGGGGCCAGCCGCAGAGTTGGCGCAGTTGTGGATTCCGTAAGATCGGTAGACGTAGAGGGTCCCGGGTCTGTCGAACATCGAGCCGTTCCGCACGGTTCGGCCTCTGTACGCATGAGATGCGGGGTCGTCGCCACCCTTGTAGGCCTCGACTTCATCGATGCGGACGCGAACCTCTTCGCTGCCGATCCGGGAGACGAGATGCGCCCCGAGCAGATGTGGGGCTGCCTCCTCGGGAGGTCCCAAGAGAATCTGGTGGAACCCATTGGCCTCCGCCATCACGCTCCCCGGAGTGTCGCACCCTCCGCCTCGGCCGCCTGGATCATCGAATCGCGCACCGACCCGATCTCCTTGGCGTCCAGGGTGCGGTCCGCGGCGCGAAGCCGGTAGCGGATGGCCAACGCCTTCTGGTCGGCTCCGAGTGACTCGTCCTTGAACTCGTCGAATACCCGTGAAGACTCGACGAGCCCGTCCGCCGCTCCGGTGGTGGCCTCGATCAGCGCTCGTGCCGGCAGGTCGGCCGCCACCACGAAGCTGAGGTCAAAATCGACGTGGGGATATGGCGACGGAGCCGTGGCGAGCACTGGCTCGACCGGGGCAAGGATCGGTCCCAAATCCATCTCGGCCACGGCGACTCTGGCGTCGATTTCGAACGCTCTGGCGGCGGCCGGGGCCAGCTCGCCCACATGACCGATGACCTGGTCGCCGACGATCAGCGCGGCGCAACGCCCGGGATGAAACCCGGGCTCCGAGACAGGCTCCAGGCCGGTCGTGAGCCCCATGGCCTCAGCCAGCCGGTGCCAGACCGCAAGCGAGAAATCTCCGTCGGCTCGCGCCTGCGCTCCGCCCATCGAGCTCAAGCCGACCTCGCCGACGACAGCCCAGGCGACGCGCTCGTGTTGTTCGGGCAAGCGGGGATCGCTGGCATCGGGCTGCGAAGAGAACACCTTCCCCGTCTCGAACACGGCCACAGAAGCCATGCCATGAGAGCGGTTGTACCGAACGATCCCGAGAAGACCCGGAAGCAGAGAGGGTCTCAGCTTGCTCTCCTCCTCGCGGAGGGGGTTCTTGACAGTGAGCAGATCCGACCCGTCGGTCCCGGCGCCGAGAGCATTCAAGTCTTCGACGCTGACGAACGGGAGGGGGATCGCCTGGCTCAGCCCCATTCCCACCAATGTCGAGTTGAGGAGACGGAGACGCTTCTGTTCCTTGGTGAGGCCTCCGGCAGGGCCGGTGGGCAGCGTCGCCTCGAACTTGTCGAACCCGTGGATCCTGGCGATCTCCTCGACCAGGTCGGCGGGGCGGGTGACGTCGGGCCGGTATGTCGGGACCGTGACGAGCAACGGATCGCCATCGGTGACGGTCATGCCGAGAGAGTTGAGGATCCGGGTGACGCGCTCACTGCCGAACCCGGGCCCGAGGATGCGCTCCGGTTCGGCGGCGGGCAGTTCGACTACGACGGGCGTCGTCTCGACGGCGATCTCGTCGATAGCGCCATCCAACACCTCTCCCCCACCGAGAGCCTGCACCATGGCACTGGCCCGCTGATTGGCGATGTCGGCCAGGTTGGGGTCAACCCCGCGTTCGAACCTGGTGGCAGCCTCGGAGCGGAGGTCATGACGACGCCACATGTGCATGATCGTGGGGGGGTCCCACGACGCGGCCTCCATGAGCACCCTGGTCGTCTTTTCCGAGACCTCACTCCTGAATCCGCCCATGGTTCCCGACATCGAGGTCGGGCCTGCGTCGTCGTAGATGATGAGGTCGTCGGTGCTCAGCTCTCTCTGGACGTGGTCGAGAGTCTCCAGCTTCTCTCCGCTCGATGCCCGCTTCACCACGAGATGGTCGCCGGCGATGGTGTCGGCGTCGAAGGCGTGCAGCGGATGCCCGAGCTCGAACATCACGTAGTTGGTCACGTCGACGACATTCGAGATCGATCGGGTCCCGACCTTGTTGAGGCGATGGCGGATCTCCAGCGGGGACTTGCCGACCCGGACCCCACGGATCTCACGCGCGGTGAATCGCCGGCACCCGGAAGGGTCGGCGATGTCGACTGTCACCGAG
>JBAVPF010000281.1:0-5685 GCA_049692815.1 Acidimicrobiia bacterium | reverse complement strand
TCGTGTTTCTCACATATCCCAGCGGCCGGGTTCAGACGAAGGCGGAGCAGATAGTGATCGGAGTCGCCGGAGTGGCCGCGGCACTGACAATCATCTATCTCCCGCTCGGCTTCGACGGGACGTTGCTGACTGTGAACACTCAGTGGCCGGAACTGGCCCAGAGGATCGAGTACGCGCAACTGTTCTTGATGGCCATGGCGCTGCTGGCGGGAGCGGGTCTGCTCGTCGGAAGACGGATTGGCTCTCCCCGGCCTCTTCGACGCTGGTTTGGGTATGTGGTCGACTCGTTCTCGCTTGCTCTCATCATGCTGGCGGTTCTCTATCTGGTAATCCTCTCGGGTTGGGACGTCAACTTCGAGCCGCTACGACTGATCATGTTCGGGCTGGTCGGGGTGGCGCCCCTGGTCTTCCTGATAGGTCTCATCGACGAGAGGCTTGGCCGCGCCTCCATCGCCGATCTGATGGTTGGCTCCACGGTGACCCTGGGGCCCGCCGAGTTGCAGGACGGTGTGAGACGTGCCCTGCGTGATGGATCGGCTCGCGTCATCTACTGGATACCGGACTTCGATTCCTACGCGGACGTCGAGGGCAAGTCGGTGGATCTCGACGATTTGAAGGACGCGTCGCTCACGTCGGTCGGGGAGAGTGAGCCGCCGATGGCCATGTTGATACACGACCCTGCGCTCGACTACGAGACGACCCTCCTCAGCTCCGTCGCTGCCGCCACCGCCATGTTGATTCACAAGGCCCAGCTGGAGGTCGAGCTGCGTGCCCGAGTCGACGAGCTTCGAGGATCACGCATACGCATCCTCGATGCGGAGCAACGTGAGCGGAGACGGCTGGAACGGGATCTCCACGACGGGGCACAGCAGCGGCTGCTCGCCCTCTCTCTTTCGTTGGGCGAGATCGAGACTCACATCGAAGACCAGGAACTGCGAGCCCGAATCGGCGAGGCGAGATCAGAGGTCTCGGCGAGTCTCGAGGAGCTGAGGAACCTGGCTCATGGGATACATCCTGCAGCGTTGATAGATCACGGTCTCGTCGTCGCCCTCGAGTCACTTGCGACAAGAGCGCCTCTACCCGTGGATGTGACAATCAGGCCGCTCGAAGGTCTTCCCCCGGGAGCCGAGCTGACCGCTTTCTACCTGGTGAGCGAGGCGCTGGCGAACATCGCCAAGCACTCCAAGGCGACGCAAGCCTCCGTCGATGTCATGGTCGAGAACGGCAACCTCGTCCTGGAGATCGGCGATGATGGTGTCGGCGGCGCCGACACCAGGGAGGGGTCGGGACTCCGGGGTTTGGCCGATCGAGTCGAGGCCGTCGGTGGCAGATTCATGGTTTGGAGCCCGTCCGGAGGCGGCACCAGGTTGCGAGCGGAGATCCCATGCGAGTGATGATCGCCGAGGACAGTGTCCTGCTGCGCGAGGGCCTCGCCCGGCTGCTCTCCGAGCACGACATGGAGGTCGTGGGCACCGCGGACAACGCCGACAAGCTACTGGTGCTTGTGAAGGACGACCCGCCCGACGTCGTCATCACCGACATCCGCATGCCACCCACGCACACCGACGAGGGGCTCCGCGCCGCGCTGTCGATCCGGGCCCAGCATCCCCAGGTGGCCGTGCTGGTGCTGTCCCAATACGTCGAGGTGCCCCTGGCCATGCAGCTCCTCGGAGAGTCCGCAGCCGGAGTCGGTTACCTGCTCAAGGATCGGGTCAGCCACATAAACGAGTTCGTGGATGCGGTGCGGCGCGTGGCGGAAGGCGGCTCGGCCATCGATCCCACGATCGTCTCGGCCCTCATCTCGAAGCAGAGGAACCGCGATCCCGTAGACCGCCTCACCCCTCGCGAGCGCGAGGTCCTGGCGCTCATGGCAGAGGGCAGGTCGAACCAGGGGATAGCCGACGAGTTCTACATAACCCTTCGAGCCGTCGAGAAGTACGTGTCGAGCATCTTCACCAAGCTCGATCTACCGACTACGGGAAGCGACTCTAAGAGAGTCCTGGCCGTCCTTCTCTATCTGCGCGGGTAGCGCCCGCACCCCGGCCGATTCGGGAGAAAACCGCCCCCCAAGACACCTGGGCACCGGCTGGCTCGGATGGCCGGGCTCCGAGATGATCGTCGCAATGAGAAAACCCGGCCGCCAGGTCGACGGAGCAGTGGCATTCGCCCGATGAGCACCCTCGAACACTGCGGTTGGACGAGAGAAGGAGTCTCGAAATGAACAAGACAGGAAGGATCGCCCTGGGTGTGACCAGTGCGTTCTTCATTGGGCTCGCCGCCGCCATGGTTGTGGCAAGTGTCTCCCTCGCCTGGCTGTACGGGACGCAGCGCGATTCCGATGGCTACGTGACCTCTTCGGTCGTCTCGCTGACTGCCGATGGCTATGCCATCTCGTCGGCGAACATCGACCTGGAGTCACTCCCCGAGGGCTGGATTCCGTCCAAACTCCTCGGTGAGTTCCGTGTCAAGGCCGTGTCGGAGACGGGCTCAGACCTCTTCATCGGGGTCGGGCCGGTGGCCGATGTCGAGGCCTACCTCGACGGGGTCGAGCACTCGGACGTGGTTCGGTACGGTGAGCGGTCCGGTGCGACCTACGTGGAGCAACCGGGCGACAGGGCACCTGAGCTGCCCGGCGCCCAGGACTTCTGGACGACGACGACCGAAGGACCTGGCCTCCTCAGCCTCGACTGGCAGCCGGAGGAAGGCTCCTGGGCCCTGGTCGTGATGAACTCGGACGGGAGTGCGGGAGTCGATGTGGCGACCTCGATCGGGGTCGACACCCCCTGGCTCCCGATCGGGATGGTCGTTACAGCGATCGGTGCGCTCCTGACGGGTGTGCTGGCTGCGGTCACGGCTGTGGTGGCTCTGCGTCGGCCCAAGACACCGATTGTCCAGGTCACCAACGAGCCAACACTCGAGCAGGTAGCCGGCTGACACTCTGCTCGGAGCGATCGAAGGGCCCCGATGATTCGTCATCGGGGCCCTTCAGCTTGGCGTCAAGAGCCAAGAAACCCGCACTACCAAACACTGGTTGGCCCGGTATCGCCTCGACCGTCTCTCGGGCATTCTGACCTCAACGACCCTGGAGAAGGAGACAACGATGAGAATCAGAAGGCATAGGCCACACCCGACGGCCGAAACCAGAGTACGACGCGTATCGAGGCCAAGGTCGGACGTCCCACGTCCACGACCACAACATCACGAGACGCGGTACCACCCGACCCAAGCGTTGGGAACAATCCTCCGCTGAACGGAAAGGCCCCCGGCAAGGATCATCTGATCGACGCCCGGGGGCTCTTCCGCGTCTGATCGGCCGGCCGGCGCGTTCAGGAGAAGTCCCACTCCGTCAATTGGGTCAGCCTGACGTGGTTGCCGGAAGGGTCCCGAAATGAGCAGTCGATGCCGTACGGCCTCTTCTCCGGTGCCTCGACGAACTCGACTCCACGAGCCTTCATGTCCTCATAGGACGATTCGACGTCTTGGGTCGTGAGAAAGATCGTCCCGGCGAATCCTTTGCCCATCAGGTCGCGCAGCTGTTGTTTGGTGTTCTCGTCCATCATCGGGTTCGGCAGGACGGGCATCAGCACTATCGATACCTCGGGCTGGCCGGGAGCGCCGACGGTCAGCCAGCGAAAGTTCCCCATCTCGGGCACCGTGACGTCGGCTCGAACCTCCATCCCCACCTTCTCGGTCCAGAAAGCCAGTGCCTCGTCCTGATCGTTGACCCAGAGCTGTGCGCTGTCAAACCTGATCATCCTTCAACCTCCTGTTCGTGGTCAGACCCGAACCTATGAGGCTGCGGCCGTCTCGTCTTCTCGAAACGTGCGGTGTTTTGGTCGTCCATAGGCGCGCACGATGCACGCAGGAACCAGAGCCCACTCGGCAGCAGGAGGGAAGTCGGACCGATACTCGGTTGGGGTCTTGCGGTACATGCGCTTGAAGCTCGTTGTATATGAGCCGACACTGTGCAGTCCGACCTCGTAGCAGATCCTGGCCACCGACCAGTCGGTGGTGCGGAGGAGGGAAGCCGAACGCTCCAACCGGCGGGTCATTAGGTATTGATGGGGCGACTCGCCGAACGTCCTCTTGAACTCTCTGCTGAAATGAGCGGAGGAGAGGCCGGAAGCGCGAGCCAGGTCTTTGACGGTGAGGGGCTCTGCATAACGTGAGTCGGCGAGATCCCGGGCCCGGAGCAGGTGACGTGCGGGCGGGACTGTTTCCACGGTGGGATTATGCACGATCGATTCCGTGTCGCTTCAAGGCGAGGTGAGCGCCCATCCCACCATCCGGTGTGATGTTCGCCCCCCGGAACCAGACGGCATCGTCGGAGAGAAGGAAGGCCACGGCGGGGGCCACGTCGGATGGTCGCCCGAAGCGCTCCATGTTGCGGACGCTCTCCTGCGCTCGGTCCCCGAGCGTCTCCAGGAAGTCCTCCAGGATCGGGGTCTCCACCGGTCCGGGACTCACCGTGTTCATCCGTATGCCCCGGTCTCGCCAGGTCCAGCGGTTCTGCATGGTCCACACGATCACGGCCTCTTTGGAGAGGAAGTAGCTGCGAGGCCCCTCGGCCAGATGATGACGTGCCACGAAGTCGTCGACAGTGTCCCAGTCGACCGACAACAGCTCCGTCACCTGGTCGAGATGGTCACGCCACCCGTTGCCCGCCATCGAGGCCAGGTTCACGATCGACGCCCCATCGGAGAGCTTCGGTGCCAGACGCGTCGTCAGATGGCGCAACGCAAGGAAGTTGACCGTGAGCACGAGGGCGCCATGCCGGGTCGGGGCGACACCTGCGATGTTGCAGAGACCATCCGCCCCATCGGGCAGGGCTTTGACGAGACCGTCGATCTCCGCCCGGTCCGACAGGTCGCAGATGAAGGTCTCGTCAATGTCCGGGGCTTCGTCGCGGTCGACGCCGATCACCCTGGCACCCCTTCTGCGGAGCTCGGCGCCGGTCTCCCTGCCGATTCCCGAGGCGACTCCGGTCACGATCACCGTCTTTCCGGCGAGGTCCATGCCGGCCTAGGGGCTGTCGGCCGGCTCGGGTGAGGCCCGTCGGCGCCGTTGCAGCATCGAGCGGACCGTGGGGATCACACCGCGAGGGATCCACAGGAACAAGGTGATGACGAGGGCGCCATAGACCAGCACCCGAAGCTGACCCAGATCGACGAGGATCTCGTCGATGATGGTGAAGGTGACGGCGCCCAGAATCGGGCCGAACAACGCGCCGATGCCGCCAAAGGCCAGCATCACCAGGGCAACCACGTCGACCTGGGCGAATCCGTAGGTCGTCGGGCTGATGCGGCCCTCGGTGAAGGCGTAGGTGGCTCCGGCCATCCCCAGCATGGCGGAGCCGACCAAGGCGGCGTACACCCTGTAGCGGGCCACATCGACGCCGGCCAGCTCGGCGGCGACTTCGTCGTCCCGGAGGGCCCTGAAGGCCCAGCCCACGTGGGACCGCCTCATCAGGCCGTGCACCACCAGGAACACCAGGACCAGGCCCAACATCACGTAGTACGGGGGTATCTGTTCCCGGAGAAAGGAGTCGGCTCCAGTCTTGAGCAGAAATCCGTTCTCGCCACCGGTGAGCTCGCCGAGCCCGAGCAGCAGGCTCTCGTAGACGAGTGAGAAGATCAGAGTGATGATCCCGGTGAAGATCACTCCGAGCGACCGGCGCACCGCCAC
>JBAVPF010000280.1:0-5854 GCA_049692815.1 Acidimicrobiia bacterium | reverse complement strand
GGGATCTCGACAGGCTTCGTCACCGTCGGCAGCTTCGGCTCACCGAATCGGATGGAATACACCGTCATCGGCAACCACGTGAACCTGGCGTCACGTCTCGCAGATGAGGCTGCTCCTGGCGAGATCCTCGTCTCGGAGCGAACGATTGCCCTCCTGCCCGACGACCTCGTCACGGCCGAACCAGCCGGAGAGCGCACCCTCAAAGGGGTCAACCGGCCGATTCGACTCTTCAGCATCACCGACGCGTCCGACGCGGTCGGCGTGTAGCAGTCTGTCGGCCGCCACCGTGGGTGGCTCGGTCGCTCAGCCTTTGTGAGCCATGTAGTCGCCGCTGGTCAGATAAGCGCTGTCCAGGTAGCACCAACCCCACGATTCACCCGGTTCGACCGACCGCATCAAGGCGTGACCTGTCGTCTCGTAATGTCTACGAGCGTGACGCTGCTTGGAGCTGTCACAGCATCCGGCCTCGCCGCAGACCATGCACATGCGGACATGGGCCCATTTCGACCCCTCCGACGCACATTGAGTGCACATCGGTTCGGCCCGTTCGCGGACCCGCACCTGATCCAGATGACCGCATGCCCTGCGCTTGGGGGATCCCTGAAACACGAGACGTCTGAGACCGTCCATGCGTGGCCCCGAGCATAAGCGGCCCACATGGAGTGACACAGGGTCGGTTGGCTTGATTCAGGCCCTTTGGCCCTTCCCGTTCTCCGTGGGGTGCGGTTCGATTGAATCGGGGACAAGGCAAGAGGAGGTTGTTGTGGACCTGGTGACCACGGGTGTGGTGGTATTCGTAGCGGCGATCCTGCTCCTCATCATCTCGGTCACGAGACGACCCCACTACTGATTCGCGTGTGCAAAGCACGGCGATGAGTGGGGTCTGCTTGAAGAGCGGACGTCGGTTCTGGGCCCATGTCCCGGCCCGGTGACGGTCCTCCGCGTCTGAGACTCGTCCGCCAGGCTGCTCCGACCTAGGAGGTTGGGCCCTCCGCGTCGGGAGAACCCGACCAGCCGAACATCCTGGCCAGCGCACCGAAGTTGGGAGCCCAGCCGACTCCGAAGACTTTCGCGGAGACCACAGAGCCTGCCGGGTCCCAGTAGGTGTCGCGTACGCGAGCCACCGTGGGCATTCGGAAGTCGTAAGGCACGAGGCCGGCCACGTCGCCGTGCCAGGTCCTTTCCTCCTCGGGCTTGCGAAGCTCTTGGACGATTGCGACCACTCCGATGATGGCCAGAATCAGTCTCCAGATGTCCTTGAGCCTCATTGAACGTCGTTCGTTTTCCACGGTCCCGATCGTATCGCGGTTCAGGAATATGCCGGAGACGCTCTCATGGGCCAGCGGGGAGCTTGATGTGTCGGCTTCGTTGATGTTGAGTGGCAGCGATGAGTGAAGGGCTCGTACCCGAGGGTTTTGATCCTCCGCGGTCCTTCGACGGCCCTGGCTTCCGGCTGGAGCCATTGGGCCCTCAGCACAACGAGTCGGACCACGAGGCCTGGTCGACGAGCATGGATCACATTCATGCCACTCCGGGGGAGTGGGGCAGTTGGCCACGACCTATGAGCCTCGAAGAGAACATCAGCGACCTCGAGATGCATGCCCGTGAGTTCGAGACGCGAGAAGCGTTCACGTATTCGATCCTCGACGGCGATGAGGTGATCGGTTGTCTCTATATCTATCCCGATGAGCGGGGAGATACCGACGCCTACGTCAGCTCCTGGGTCCGTGAGACCAGAGCAGACATGGATGCCGTGGTCTGGAGAGCCGTGACCGACTGGCTCGAGACCGATTGGCCTTTCCGGGAGTTTCGCTACGCCGACCGAGACTGACCGCTCGGGTCCAGGGCCACCACCGGTGGGCGCCGAATGCCATCCAGCCGGTGTTGATTTCGCTGCTGTCGCCCTGTAGACAGGTCGAAGATCAGGCGAATCCGGCTCTGAGGAGGCCAGGTTGATTCTGTCAATTGCCCATGCGCCCGTTGAGGATCCCGACGCTGAATACATCTTCGGCGCGTGGTCGGAAATCGCCGTCGGAGATCGTCCCGAGGGTTTGGTCGACTGCTATCTGTCCAGAGGAGATGATGACGTGTACATGGTCTCGGTCTGGGAAAGCATGGAGGCCCACGAGAACGCTCTCGCGGACAAGGCGAGCCACCCGAACTTCGGGTTCTTCGAGGCCTGCGGGCTCGATCCGACGCATCAGATCTACGACGTGGTTGGACGCCTCGTGCGCAAGTAGGAGGAAAATGCCTGCTTGGTTTGGAGCCGACGTTGGGTGGTGTGGATCGATTCGACCTTCGTGGTCGTCATCGCCCGATAGCCGGGCCAGACGAGCACGACCCCGATCAGTTCGGTGACGTAGAGGATTTTGACCCGTCCGGCCGAAGCCGGTGACCGTCACCGCACTGCCGCGCTACACGACAATCTCGCCGATTACCTGCATCGTGCCGGGGAGGAGGAGCAGTCGATGGCGGAGTTGAAGGAGGCGGTCGCCCTCTTCGCAGAGGTGGGCTTGGAGCCCGGTGAGCTCGTCCCCGAGGTGTGGCTACTCAAGGAGTGGTGAGAAGGGCTGCTGATCTTCTCCTCAGCTCGATGCCTCAGTTGTCTGCCGCAGCGTTATCTTGGTCCTCGATATCCCAAGGGGTAAGGAAAACACGAGCCAGCCAGACACAGCCAGTTCTCAAGGCACACAAACGATTCTGTTCACCGACCTGGAGGGCTCGACCGAGCTCAGGGTCCGGCTCGGCGACACCGTGGCCAACCAGGTGTTCGGGGATCACGACGAATTGGTACGGAACGAGATAGCAGCCGGTGGCGGTACCGACATCAAGGGGCTGGGGGACGGCTTCATGGCACTGTTCTCCTCGGCCGGCCGCGCCATCGAGACGGCCGTGTCCATCCAGCGAGCCATTGAGACGTACAACCAGGCCAACCCGGGGAGGGCCATCTCGGTTCGGATCGGACTGAACAGCGGTGATGTGACCCAAAGCGAGGGTGACGCCCACGGGACGGCGGTCCACGCCGCATCGAGGGTCGCAGCCAAGGCCCAGGGCGACCAGATCCTCATCTCGCAGATCGTCTCCGATCTGGCCGGATCGCTGGGGGACACCAAGCTCGTCGATAGAGGGCTGTTCTGGCTCAAGGGTTTCCCCGATCGTTGGCGGCTCCACGAAGTCCTTTGGCGGGACAAGGATGTGACCGAGAGTCGGGTGAGCCGTGAAGTACGCGACACGTCAGCCGCAGCATTCGATCCCTCCTCACCCCGCTCGGCGGGACCGATAGTCGGGAGGGAGAAGGAGCAGAAGATCATCGGCGAGCAACTCGCCGCCGCTCCTGTGTCCGGGCTGACCGCTGTCGTCCTCGAGGGGGAAGCCGGGATCGGCAAGACACGGATGCTGGAGGCCGCTATCGATCGCGCCCGCGCCGAGGCGACCCCATACCTGACACTCGACGTCGCCGCGGACGAGGAGCTGCGAGGCCCCTTCCTGCTATTCCGGTCCCTGCTGAGCTCACCGCGGATGACCGCCGTGGCGCGTGAGGCCATGGCCCTGGAGCCCCTGGATCGGGCCAGAGACGCCATAGGCGGGGGCACCGGAAGGGAGGGCCTGGCTCCTCAGGAGCAGATGCTCCACATCTTCGACGAGGTCGCCTCGGCGATCTCGGCTCTGACCAGGGAGCGGCCGGTCGCACTTCTATTCGACGACCTGCAGTGGGCGGACGAGGACAGCACCCAGCTGATCCGCTACTTGGTCAGGACACTTCCCTCGGCGCCGATCTTCCTGCTCATAACGGTTCGGCCCTATTCGGAAACGTCGTCGGCCGTGGGCAAGCTGATCGCCGACCTCGACCGAATGCGCGTCACGCAAGTCGTTCGGTTGCAGCGCTTCACCAAGATGGAGACCGCTGAGCTGTTGCACAATGTCCTCGGCCACCCGGTGGAGGACCAGGCTCTACAGAGCCTCCATGCCAGGTCCGAGGGTGTCCCCTTCTTCGCCGAGGAGCTGGCACGGGCCTATCGCGAGGCCGACGCTCTCCAGCTGATGGACGGGACCTGGACGATGACACGTCTCAGCGGGCCGGCGGTGCCCTCATCTGTCCAGTCGCTCATCGAGCGACGTCTCGCTCAGCTGTCTGAGGATTGCCGAGGCCTTCTGGCCGACGCCGGGGTCCTGGGGAGGCGATTCAAGCTGTCAGACCTGGCCCCTGTCCTGGCACATATACGCCGTGAGCCGGAGAAACCCGAGTGGGAGCTCGCCGAAGACCTGGACATGGCTGTGCAGCTGGGTCTGCTGTTGGACGAGCCCGACGGATCGGCCTACGACTTCACTTTTTCGCACGACCAGATCCGCGAGTCGCTCCTCGCCGATCTTCCCCGACGTCGTCAACAGGCGATTCATGGCGCCATAACGGAGATGCTCGCTTCTCGGGAAGGTGACGTCGACTTGTCGATGTTGGCCTACCACTCGATGAAAGCGGGCGACGCCCAGAAGGCCGTTTCCAGCGCGTTGGCTGCGGCCAAGGCTGCGTTGGCGGTCTCGGCTCCGGAAGAGAGCATAAGGCTGATCGACAACACACTCCCGGCAGCATCCGAGCCCGCCGACCGCATCGAGATGCTGAAGATCAAGGACGACGCGCTCGGGCTTCTCGACAGGGGAATGGATCGCATCGCCAACCTCGCCGAGATGACCGCGCTGTCCGGAGCGGTCACCTCGCCGGAGCTGGAATCGGATGTCAAGCTGCGGCGAGCAGCCGCATCGCGTGCCATCGAGGACTTTGACAACGCCGTGGAACTGACCACGCAAGTGCGCGACATGGCGGTGGAGCTCGGCGATCTCGATCTCGAGCTTCGGGCCTGTTTGGAACTGGGTCAGGCGCTCACCAGGTGTGCGATCGGAGAGGGCTATTGGCCGCTGGTCGAGGTGAATCTCGATCTCCCCGACGAGGCGTACACGAGAGCCCTGGAGATAGCGCGACAGATCGGCTCGAAGAGCCAAGAGGCGACTGCATTGCGAGAGCTGGCGGTGATCGAGAGCGGAAGGGCCAAGGAGGTGGCTCTGAAGGCCGTGGCGGAGGGTGCATCGAGATTTGACGTGCTCGCCATGGGCCCAACGATCTTCGCCGGCGCAAAGGAGATGGCGGAGCAGGCGTTCAAGCTCTTCGATGAGATAGGTGACCAGAGGGGTGCGATGTCGGCGCTCATCTCGATGGCTTACGCCCATGTCACCGATCCCACCGCCCATGGCATGGCAGGTCGTATAGAGCACATACGGGCATTGCACAACAGTCGAAAGGGCCAGGTCACCGATAGCCAGCGCACCACCGAGGACGCGCTGATGCTCTACAGCATCCAAACGTACGCCAGGCTCAACATTCAGCCGGACCTCGCACTGGAGCGGGGTCGTGAGGCCTTCGAAGCGGCACGGGCGTTGGGTGATCGATGGCTGGAGGCCCTGGCGGCCGGAGGCCTCTCGCTCACTTATGCGTCATTCGGCGGCGACGACGACTCGAGCGCCTGGCTGGAGAGGGCGGCGACCGCCGCGATGACCGTGCCAAGCACCTCGATGGCCCGTCGTGTGGCGATGTGGCGCGGGGAATGTGCCGCGGCCCGGAACGAGGCCGACGAACTGCAGGAGCACTTCATGCGCGCCGCCGACCTGGCCGGGACGAAGAACCCGGCCGGCCGTGCCGAGGCCCTATGCGCCCTGGCCATCGAGACATGCAAGGTGTGGGCCGGTGACGGCGACGCGGCCCTTCTGGACAGGTCGCGCAAGGCGGCCGAAGAGACTCTCGACGCCGTTCGTCTGCTGCCAGGGGGTACTCCGTGGGAATCTGTTGCCCACGCGGTCCTCGCAG
>JBAVPF010000279.1:0-1579 GCA_049692815.1 Acidimicrobiia bacterium | reverse complement strand
CGATAGCCGACGAGCTGATGACATTGACCCTGGAAGGCTCGGAGGAATGGCCGGCCGGGACCGAGCCGGTGGCCCGGATCAGCTATCCCGATGGGACCTCGGAGGAGGTGAGACTCGACCGTGTCTCGGACTTCGAGTTCGGCGCCGTGGTCCCGGCGCGACAGGGTGGCACCTATGCAGTGGGGGTCCGGGTGGCCGACTCCGAGGGAGCGCCCGTGGTCCTCTCCACCCTGGCCACGCGCTCTTTCGCCGCCGAATACCTGCCCGGCGACCCCGACGCCGACCTCATGACCAGCATCTCGTCGACCACGGGGGGTCGTGGCGAGATCGCCGCCGCGGCTGCTTTCGACCCGGATGGCCTGGAGCCCGGGATCAGCGAGAGCCGATATCGCTGGTGGTATCTCCTCGCCGCAGCTCTGCTGTGGCCCTTCGACGTCGCCCTGAGACGTCTCCGCCTATCGCGAAGAGACCGGCGAGACCAACCAGCGACGCCCCAACCCACACCCACCACACCAGAGGCCGCACGAACACGCTGACGGCCACGGTGTCCCCGTCCGGGAACAGAAGCGAGATGGCGACTATCACGTCGCTGACCGGGCCCGACCGGATCACCGGCTCGGCGACGGGCACAGCCTGGTCCTCGTACCCCCGGATCTCGGGCTGCAAGATGGCGCCGTCGACCTCGAAGGTGGCCCTGGCGAAGACGTAGCGGTCGGTGTCACCGGTCGAGATCCCGGTGAGCACCACTTGGTGGCCGGCGACGGTCACGCTGTCACCGACGACCATCGACCCGCTGAAGTCCTCGCCGAAGGCGCTGCCGGCCACCGCAACCAGGAACACGGCCATGCCGATGTGGGCGAGATGGGCTACCAGGGAGGTGGCACGGGGCCTGTCTCGCATCAGAAGACGGACGAGGAGGGCCAGCGACGCCAGGGCCGGAGCCAATAGCAGGGCTGCCGGCCGGGGACCGCCGACTGCAACCACCCCGACCCCGGCGAGGACCGTGACCACGGCCATCGTCCTCCATCCCGCACCCAGGGCGAGGGCCAGCGAGACGGCGACGAGGATCGCCACCGGGAGCACGGTGAGCACGAAGAAACGGTTGTCCACTACAACCGGCCGACCTCCGAACACCCCGACGTAGGCGGGATAGGCGCTCCCGGCGACGACGAACACGAGAGCCGCGGTGAGCAGCATCGCATTCACGGCCTGCCACAGGTCGTCACCCCACACCAGCCTCCCCCACGGCTCACCGGGCCGCGACCGGGCGGCGACGACCAGCGTCACGACGGTGACCAAGACGGCCGACCCGAGCAGGATCCGCCCCACCGACGGGTCCTCGGCGAAAGAGTGGATCGAGCCGGTCACACCCGACCGCGTCAAATAGACGCCGAGGACAGACAGGGCGAAGGGCAGCCCGGCGAAGAACCGGTTCCACCGCCGCAGCCTGCCGTCGGCGTCTTCGATGCGCGAGGTGTGGAGATAGACGGCGCAGGCCAGCCAGGGCATTAGCGCGGTGTTCTCCACCGGGTCCCAGGCCCAGTAGCCGCCCCAGCCCAGCTCGACGTAGGCCCAGTTG
>JBAVPF010000278.1:0-5039 GCA_049692815.1 Acidimicrobiia bacterium | reverse complement strand
GCTCCAGCGTGGCTCTTTGAGTGACCTCACCGCTGACGTGCCCGGAGGACGGGCGGGTCACCGATGGCAGCCGGTGGAGTCGGTGGGGGCGTACGCGCCGGGTGGGCGACACTCGCTGCCCTCGTCGGTCCTGATGACGGTGATCCCTGCCCGTGTCGCAGGCGTCGACCGGATCTGGGTGGCTTCACCCCGGCCGACACCGGTGACGCTTGCCACCGCCTGGCTCGCCGGCGCCGATGGGCTCATCGCCGTGGGAGGAGCTCAAGCCGTCGCCGCGCTGGCTTTTGGGACGGTCACGCCCCCCAGCGACCTCATAGTGGGGCCGGGCAATCGGTGGGTCACCGCAGCCAAGAAGCACCTCTACGGGGAGGTCGGCATCGACTTCCTCGCCGGGCCGAGCGAGATCGTGGTTGTTGCCGACGAACATGCCGACCCCGGGCTGGTGGCGGCCGATCTCCTCGCCCAGGCCGAACACGACACCGACGCTCTGCCCATCCTCATCTGCACCGATGAGCGCACGGTGGACCGCGTGGAAGCGGAGATGGAGCTCCAGCTGCGTGATCTGCCGACCGCCGGCGTGGCCCGGCAGGCTCTGGGCAACGGGTATGCCGTCGTCGTCGACGATCTGGCTACCGCGACCGGGCTAGCCCAAAAGATCGCACCGGAGCATCTCGCACTCCATGTCGTGGAGCCTGGTGCCCTCCAGGCATCGCTGAGCAACTACGGCTCGCTGTTCCTTGGCCAGTCAACCGCCGAAACATTCGCCGATTACGGAGCCGGACCGAACCACGTGCTCCCCACTGGTGGTACCGCCCGATTCCAGGCCGGTCTGTCTGTCATGACGTTTCTCAAGCCGACCACCTGGCTAGATCTCGATTCCCCCGACGAGCTCACTTCGGACACGGCCCTCCTGGCGCGAATCGAAGGTCTGGAGGCCCACGCCGGCGCCGCGATGCGACGCCAACGCTAGGAGGCCGGGGACGTTCGTATTTGCAGGCGGATTCTTCAGAACAGCCGTTCGAAGTCCGCACTCATGCGATCGAGGTCGAGTTGCGAGGTGAACCTGCCCAAACTCAACGTTGAGGCCAGGGCGGGTAGGTCGTTGAAGGGGGGAGGGACGAACGAGGGTCTCTCCACCAGGTCCTCGTCGAAGAGTTGGTGGAGGGTGGCCATGTCCAACAAGTCGACCTTGCCGCAGAAGAGCATCGGGATTCGCCCTGTCTTACCGAATCTGATCGCCATCCGGACGTAGAGGAGAGTCAGGATGAGCCCTTTTCCGTAGCCGAGGTCTTTGGTGAATGGACCGGCTTCGGGAAGGCTCCCCCGGAACACCCGGCTCGCCGTTGTCCAGGAGTCGTCTTCGGAGAGACCGTCATCCAGAGACGATCGAAAAACATCGAGAAAAGTCGCTCCTTTGGCGGCGAGCTCGATGGCCTCTATGCGCCGCATGAGTTTGGCGAGTCGCCGCGGGTGGCTTCGCAGGTTGAGCATCTCGGTGAGTACTGCCAGACCTTCTTGGGTGACGGTCGACCGGGGTGCGGCTTTGCCGAGGAAGGTGCAGACGGGCTGTGACAGTCCGTTCTGCGTGGTTGAGACGTGGACCCATCCTTCGTGGGCTTCGAGCAGGTCGATGTCGCGCTGGGAGAAGAAACGGTCGCTTCGCATCTTGATGTAGGTCGAACCGGCCGCTGCGTCGGATGCGATGCCGTCGTCCACTCGCACTTCGATCAGTCCCTTGCCCACGGAAGCATCGAGCTGTCGCCGCAACGTCGCCGCCGCCTCCGTGCCGGGAATGGTGCGGTCGTCCTCCATTTCCATGATGGCCATGGCATTTGCCTCGAGCGTGAGCCGCATCACCCGTGCCAGGTCGGCGACGGTCGGTCCTCCAACATGGAAGACGTCCGAGGGCGTTCCGTAGAGGGCCGAAGCAATCGGCGAGAACCGATCGGTTCCTCTGGCTTCGATCAGATCAACCGTCAGCAGGAACTGTTCGCACATGAACCTCATCAAGCTTCCGGCGGGGGAGATGGGACCGAGTCGGCTGATGACCTCAGCTTGGATAGACCTCAACTCCTCGCGGGTCTGACTGGGATCGAGTCGGATCGCCCGAGATTCGTAGTATTCGCGGTCGACGGCCGGTTGGCTCTTGAAGCCGGAGTCGAAGAACTCACGTTTGACCGACTCGCCCCAGTTGATTGCACTCAGCACCTTGATCGGACGCTGTGCTCTGACGATGCGATCGGATAGATCCTTGATCGTTACCCGATAGAGGTCCATGGTTCTCCAAGAGTGTCTGAATCTCTGAGTTCCAGTCAAGGGGCTTAGGGCCCGTTCGCCCGACAGCGATCCTCATTTGCACAGATGTGTCGGGCCTTTCTTTTGATTTCTTGGGTGCACGGCTTGTCCGCCCTGGTCAGAGCCTGGGTGACTTCCACCGTCATCGAGAGCGAAGCAGCGGTCGCGATCGAGCATCTCGAGGCGTTGAATGTCGAGACGTCGTCGGCGTGACGAGCACATCATGGGCCTGACTGGTTCGATCAGGACGCGGGACGGCCAGAGCCGTCACACTCGACCATGAGCTGGTCAATGGACCCACCGAGATCTGATCGCTCAGTCCGGTCCATTCTCCACTTGGAGATCGCAACATCGCACCAGGACCGCATTGGCCGTCACGGACTCTCGGTCCCTCTCCGACCACGGCGGAGGTGGGCTCTGAATCCACCCGTCGCAGTCCCAAATGAGCCCGAGGCATACCCCCTGCGACATCAGGTGTCCGAGGCGTCTCGTTGGGCACCATCGCCGGGCTTGGTCCTCTCCAAAGCGGTCTTCATGACCGCTTCGGGGTAAGGGCCGGCGGCGCAGGCCTCCTCCAGGCCCAACTCACCGTCCCGATAGGCCTGGGCGAGCTCGGCAACCGCCACCAGCTCTTGGTGTTGAGACCTGACGAAGTCGTCATCGACGATATCGCCGTGACCGGGAACGACGGCCAGGGGCATGTCGTCGGTCGCCAGACGCAGCGTCAGCGGCCACTCCAGCGGGTAGCTGTCACCGAATGATGGCGGGGCGCCCTGCTCCACCAGATCGCCGAGGAACGCCACGCCTGCGTCGGGGACACGAATGACGATGTCCCCGTCGGTGTGCCCTCGTCCGTAGTAGCTCATGTCGATCCGTCTCCCGATGTCGAGTGTTGCTTTCGTGGCGAACGTCTCGGCAGGCGGCACGATCTCCACCTCGTCGATCTCATGGCGGGTCTCGGTTGGAAACCACCTCCGGGCAACTCGCTTCATGTCCTCTCCCTCGTTGAGCAGCCTGGTTCGACAGTTATCGTGACCCAGGATCGAAGCCTTGGGGAAACGACTGTTGCCGAACGTGTGATCCCAGTGCCAATGGGTGTTTATCACCCAGCTCACCGGGAGATCCGTCAACTGTCGCAATTCACGCAGCAGTTCGTCGGCTTCCCGGTGTGTGGCACGGGTGTCGATGACCAGCACTTTGTCTTCACCGATGACCACGCCCACGTTGAGATCGAGATGCTCATACCTCCGGCGGAACACTCCTTCAGCGAGCTGGTCGAACATGGGGGTTCGATCGTATCTGCACGACCATACGGGAGGCCGCTCTTTGGGATTGGCAGCACTCAGGGCGACAGCCATCCCCAGGGAGGCGCCGCCACCGAGGCTCATTCATGAGAGGGGAGCGGGCTCTGGCCACTCCGTTGCCGGGTCCCGGCTGAGGACGACCGATCTCACAGTTGTGATTCACCTCTCCCGCGCCGCCCGGTCCAGACCCTCGATGATCAAGTCGAGCCCATACTCGAAGGAGTCACCGAAGTCGTAGCCCGGACGGAGGACGTGGTCGAAGGTGAGCTCGGCGAGGTGGGGGTAGATGTCGGCCGGGAAGTGGGCTGCGAACTCCTCGGCGATCTCGGCAAAGCCCTCCCCCCCGCCGGCCGGCAGGGTTGCCTCCTCGAAGGCGAATCCGTAGATGAAGCTGTCGAGGATGGCGTAGGCGTGCGCCGTCAACTGGAGCGATAGGCCACCGCCGCGCAAACAGCCGATCACCGCATCGTGATGGCTCAGGTTGGCCGGTCCCGGTGCGGTGCGTGACTCCAGCATCGGTGCTGCCCACGGATGACGGTTGAGCACGGCCCGAGCCGAGATGCATCGGCGGCGGATCGCCGCTTTCCAGTCGACCCCGGCCGGCGGCTTCTCGATCTCGGCGAAGACGATCTCGACCATCCCGTCGACGATCTCCTCCTTCGAGGAGACGTAGTGGTAGATGGTCATCGCTCCAACTCCGAGTCTGTCGGCCAGCTTGCGCATGGTCAGCGACTCGAGCCCGATCTCGTCGGCCAGCTCGACCGCCGTTTTGAGCACTTTCTCCCTGTCCAATCTGGTCCGTTCTCTCTCTTCGGGCATCCGGTCCTCTCCGGTGGGTTGACAATCGTACTTTGTACGAGTACGTTGCGCTCATCATATTCGTACTAAGTACGAAGATCAAGGAAACGGAGTCGAAATGCACACGGAAACCACCACCAGAACAGAGACGGCGGCCGGCCGGCCAGGTCGAGACCAGAAGATGCGTGCCGTGGTTCAGGATCGGTACGGCTCGGCAGAGATCCTCACGACCGGCAAGGTTCATCTCCCCGTCATCGCGGCTGACGAGGTGCTCATCGAGGTAGTCGCCGCCGGTGTGGACCGGGGGGTTTGGCATCTGGTGACGGGACGGCCCTATCTGGTCCGGCTCGCCGGCTACGGCGTGGCCAAGCCCAAGAACCCCATCCCCGGTCTCGACGTGGCGGGCCGTGTGGTCGCCGTCGGCGACGAGGTGCGGAGGTTCGAAGTGGGAGACGAGGTCTTCGGCATCGCAATCGGCTCCTATGCCGAGTACGCCGCGGCCAAAGAGGACAAGCTGGCCCACAAGCCCGCCGGCCTCGGCTTCGAAGAGGCTGCCGTGGCCGCCATCTCCGGGATAACCGCGTTGCAGGCCCTCACCGACGTCGGAGAGGTCATGCCAGATCAGAGGGTCCTCGTCATCGG
>JBAVPF010000277.1:0-2627 GCA_049692815.1 Acidimicrobiia bacterium | reverse complement strand
GGCAAGGGCGGCGAGCTTCTCAAGACAGTGGGATCGGAGGCCAGAATCGAGCTGGAGGGCCTTCTCGGCGCCCGGGTCAATCTCAGGCTTCAAGTCGTGGTGGAGAAGAACTGGCAGAGAACTCCGGTCCTGCTGGACCGGCTCGGGTTCCCTTCGCCCGGCGCCTAGACCATCGTCAGGCCGCCGGAGACCGAGAGCACCTGCCCGTAATGTGCCCCGGCGACGCAAGATCGAGACCGGTCTTCTGCCCTCGTATCGCATGCGCCGATTATTGCGGTTGATCTACCGTCCGGTCATGGATCTCTCCTCGTACGAATACCTTCGTTTCGATCTGCAGGACGACGGTGTTCTCGTCATCACCTTCTCGAATCCTGAGAAGCTGAATGCGGTCACCGCAAAAGGTCACTCCGAGCTGGTCGAGATATGGCCCGAGATCGACCGGGACCCCGACATCAGAGCGGTCCTGCTGCGAGGCGAAGGGCGTGCCTTCTCGGCGGGCGGGGACTTCGAGATGATCGGGGAGATCCTGACGGATCAGCATGCGCACCGGCGAGTGCTCAAAGAGGCTCGTGAGCTGGTGCGCAACGTCATCGAGTGCTCAAAGCCGATCGTGTCCGCGTTGAACGGCCCGGCGGTCGGGGCGGGCTTGGCGGCCGCGTTGCTGGCGGACATTCCGGTCGCCTCACGGTCTGCCCGGATAATCGACGGCCACACCACGATCGGGGTCGCCGCCGGTGATCACGCTGCCGTGATCTGGCCACTGCTGATCGGCATGGCCAAGGCCAAGTACTACCTGCTGACCAATGAGCCGCTGGACGGTGTCGAGGCTGAGCGAATCGGATTGGTCGCCAAGGTGGTCGACGACGACGAGCTGGATGCCTACACACGGGACCTGACGGCGCGACTGGCGGCCGGGCCCGCCGAGGCGCTCGGCTGGACCAAGCACACTCTCAACCACTGGTTGCGGATGGCCTATCCCATCTTCGACGCGTCGGTGGCCTACGAGTTCCTAGGCTTCGGCGGCTCCGACGCGGCGGAGGGGATCACCGCCGTCAGGGAGAAGCGCTCACCAGACTTCTCCTGACTTTTGCGAGCCCGGGGTACGTCAGGCCATATATGGCTCGAGATACCCCGGGTTCGCAAGAGACGGGTCAGGCGAGGGTGTCCGTCACATCGGCTAGTTCGAGGTCCGTCGCGGTGAGCCCGCCCGCCGAGTGGGTGGAGAGGGTCAGCGTCACCTTGTTCCAACGGATGTCGATGTCGGGATGGTGGTTGGCCTTCTCCGCCGCCAGGGCGACCCGGGTGACGAAGCCCATGGCCTCGTTGAAGTCGGAGAGCTCGAAGGTCCTGCTCACGGCATTGTCGGCCCAGGACCACGCCGGGTGCGCCTCGATGAAGGCGGCCACCTCTTCATCCGACAGGAGGGACATGTCCCGAGACTAGACGTCAGGCTGGATACCCTGTCGATCCCATGGCAATCGTCCACGACCAGGGCATCGTCCTCAGGTCCTACCCCTTTGGCGAGGCTGACCGTGTCGTCGTGATCCTCAGCCCCAACAACGGCAAGATACGTACCGTCGCCAAGGGGGTGCGTAAGACCAAGAGTCGTTTCGGCGGCCGTCTCGAGCCGTTCACCCATGTCGATCTGGTGCTCTACGAGGGCCGAAACCTCGACACGATCACGCAGGTCGCCGTGCTCGAGCCGTTCCCAAGCCTCCGCAACGACCTGGATGCCGTCATCGTGGCCGGGACGATGGTGGAGGCAGCCGATGCCGTGGCCCAGGAAGACGAGGCTGCCATCCGCTTGTTCCTGCTGCTCCAGCGGGGCCTCAAGACGCTGGAGATGGGGGAGCGCAGCCCCGATCTGATCACCTCGTACCTTCTGAAGCTGGCCGAGGTCGTCGGCGTGGCTCCGTCACTCCTGAAATGTGCCAGCTGTGGCCGTAGGGAGGGTCTACACCGGTTCTCGTTCGGTGGAGGCGGTTCGGTATGTGACCAATGTCGCGTCGACGGGGCCGTGCGGCTCCGTGAAGGGATCACTGCCTATCTGGCCGCCCTGGCCGACTCGGAGTTGTCATCCCTACCTCCAGTCGACTCGACCTTCTCCAGCGAGGCGAAAGGCATCGCCAGACGTTTCGTCGAGTATCACCTCGACCGGAAGCTCACATCCCTGGCGGTACTGGAGTGAGCCTCGACCTGAGCCGGGTCGACCTCTCCCGTGTGCCCCGGCACGTTGGGCTGATCCTCGACGGGAACGGCCGCTGGGCGAACCAACGGGGACTTCCCCGGACAGCTGGGCACCTGGCAGGGGAGAACGCGCTCTTCGACACCGTCGAGGGTGGCCTGGAGTTGGGCATCGGATGGATGACGGCATTCACTTTCTCCACCGAGAATTGGACCAGGTCGGAGGAGGAGGTCGAGTTTCTCATGTGGTTCAACGAGGACCTCCTCTTGCGAAGACGTGACGATCTCCACGCACAAGGGGTACGCATGCTCTTTGCCGGTGCCATGGACGATCCGCGCATTCCCGATCGCAACCGCCAGCACATGGCGGAGGCGGAGGAGCTCACCAAGAACAACACGGACATGAGCCTCGTGTTCGCCTTCAACTACGGGAGCCGGCGGGA
>JBAVPF010000276.1:0-1618 GCA_049692815.1 Acidimicrobiia bacterium | reverse complement strand
GTATTGGCGTAAGTGACGGCCGCGAAATCGAATCCGAAGTCCCTGAAGTGCCCGAAGCCCTCCTCGGTAACGGATCGATAGGAGGATTTCAGTGGGCGGTTTTTGCTGGGCGGGAAAGTAAATCCAGCAGTACGCGACGCCCCTGCATCAAGGTGGCCACGGGCGAAGGCCTGGTGGCTGAATACGACAGTACGGCTCGCACTTGCGGTTCGTTGGGCAAAAAGCCCCCTTCCCTCATAATCTCGTCCGGCAAAGGCGTGAAAACGCGAACGGTGCTCGGGATGGCGTTTCCTCGGCGAGTCAGGTCGGTTCGGCTGTGGATGGAGGGCATGAAGAGCAGGCGGATCAGGCTGCGGCGACTCAATGCCAAGCAGGCGTCCTTTGCCGGGTTGATCCGATTTCGCTTCGCGGCTCAGGCCATTGCGGGGCGCTTTTGTCTGCGACGTTTCGCCACCTACGACGCCTCGGGCAATCCACTCGAAATCAGTCCTCGGATGCGTTGTTCGTGGGGGTTCGAACACGAATCTCGATTACCGCGTGCAGGCCACTTCCCGTCGTTTTGATGCCCCGGCTGGCCGCCAGGGCGCTACAGCGCCAGTGCAACGGGATCGGTGGTGATGTGGGCCACCGGGTTCGACGTGTGTATCGCCGAGGACCCTTCACTCTGACAAAAACTCCCCCCGACCGGTGCCGATGATCGGAGTCGTGAGTTGACCCACTCAAGACCACAGCGCGCAAAGGGGAAGCGCGAAGAGGCGGTCGCCGAGTGGTACGGTGTCGGAGCCGGGATGCATGACGCAGCCACAACGGAATTTGTCGCCCATGGCGTCACGAAGCTTGGCGAGAGATCGCCAGTCCCGGGCGGACAATGAGACCTTCGACTTGACCTCGATCGCGACCACTTCGCCCGCGCGATTCTCGAGCAGCAGGTCGATCTCTTCACGCTCGCGCCGGTAGTGGAAGAGTCGCGCTTCGGCGGAGGCCCATTCGGCGTGCTTCGCCACCTCCATGGCAATGAAATTCTCGAGAGCCATGCCGGTCACCCGATCGTCACCCAGAAGCCGCTCTTCGTTGGCTCCGAGCAGATGCAGGAGCAAGGCGCTGTCAACCAAATACACCTTTGAGTGACGCACCTCCCGCTGTCCGAGCCCAGGTCGCCAGGCGGGGATGCGCTTGACGAGGAACGTCGCTTCGAGCAAGCCCACGTATCGCTCGACGGTTCTGTGGTCGAGGCCGATCTTGCCGCCGATTGACGCGGGCACGCAAAGCGCAGCCGCCTGGGTGGCCAGGAGGCGGAGCAGCCTTGGGATCTCGTGCAGCTTGTAGGCGTCGGCGATGCTCTCCAGGTCGCGCTCGATCGTCATGCGGAGGTAGCTCGCGAACCATTGGGAGCGGGGTCGACCGCTGCGAAGCCGTGCCTCGGGATAGCCGCCGGACGCGATCCGGTCGCGGAGGGCGTCGCGCCCTACGGTTGCTCCGGCGATACGTGGCGGCTCCGCGGCGAAAAGAGTATCGACGAAGTTCGAGGCGCTTCCCTCAATCTCAGATTGAGCCAACGGCCAGAGAGTTACGATCGCGGCGCGCCCGGTCAGGGCGTCGAGCACGCGGGGTGTTGAGC
>JBAVPF010000275.1:0-3312 GCA_049692815.1 Acidimicrobiia bacterium | reverse complement strand
CCTTCTGGATCCTCCTGGTCACATCGATCATCCTGATGGCCGCGGTCATCGGAGCATTGAGGTACCCGGCCTACAGCGGCGTGATGGCTGCTACCGGTTTGTCCTATCTCGCTCTCCTGACCACTCTTGGGGCCGTGTTCGTTGGCCGCGCCGTGACTGCCGGCCTGGGACCGTTTGCCCGCTGATAGGAGCAATGTTGGAGACGAGAGCAGCCGAGCATGATGTTGCCCTGGACGGGGCGACGCTCATCGCCGGGGTGTTGGAAGGCCTTTCCCCGGCCCCGGGCTCGGAAGAGCATTTCGATGTGATGGCCCCAGCCGTCTTCGCGGCCGCCGGGTTCGAGGGGAAGGCCGGGCAGACGCTCAGCGTTCCCCACGACATCGCGGACGCCATCCTTTTCGTGGGTCTTGGCGGCGAGATCTCCTTCAGCTCTCTGCGGGCCGCGTCGGGAAACGCCATCAGAAAGGTGAAGACGGAGCGAGCTGTCAGCTTGCTCGCACTCTCCGGCATCGAGTCGGCAACCCGTGCGGTGATCGAGGGGACCCTCCTCGGTGGATACGAGTACCGGCCGTACAAGACCGACGACGACGCGCTCGACGCCGGTCTGGTCGAAGTGGTGGGAGCCGACGCGGACGAGCTCACCAGTTCCGCCGTCTTGTCGCAGGCAACGATCCTCGCTCGAGACTGGGTCAACACACCCGCCAAGGACAAGGCGCCCGAGGTGCTGGCGAAGTCGTTCGCCTCGGCAGCGGCAGATGTGGGTGTGGCCGCCGACGTCTGGGACGCCGCCAAGATCAGGTCCGAGGACCTGGGGGCGCTCCTTGGCGTCGCTGCAGGGTCCAGACGGGACCCCCGTGTCGTGATCCTGGACTACCACCCGGAGGATGCAGTCGGGCATCTGGCCCTCGTGGGCAAGGGCATCACCTTCGACAGTGGAGGCCTCTCCCTGAAGCCTTCGGCGTCGATGGAGGAGATGAAGGACGACATGGCCGGTGCGGCAGCCGTGACGGCGGCGACGATCGGCATCGCTCGACTCGGTCTCCGGGTTCGCGTGACGACGATCACGCCGCTGACCGACAACGCGGTCGGGGGCGATGCCACCAGACCCGGGGACGTGCTCCGACCCGTGACGGGCCCCACGATCGAAGTCCTCAATACCGACGCCGAGGGGCGTCTGATTCTCGCCGACGGGCTCGGGCTGGCGATGCGCTACGAGCCCGACATCACCGTCGACGTGGCCACGCTCACGGGTGCCGCTGCGGTGGCACTCGGCAAGAAAGTGGCCGCCGTCTTCGGTTCGGACCGGGACGTTTCAGCCCGGGTTCTCAGCGCCGCCGAGCAGGCCGGGGAGGAGTTCTGGGAAATGCCGTTGTTCAGGGGGTACAGGAAATCACTCGACTCCGACATCGCTGACATCAAGAACATCTCCGGCAACCGGTACGGAGGTGCGATAGTGGCCGCATTGTTCCTGGCCGAGTATGCCGGCGAGGGCCCGTGGGCCCATCTCGACATCGCCGGCCCGGCGCGCAGTCAGGAAACTTCGGGCGAATTCGTCAAAGGAGCGTCCGGAGTTGCGGTCCGCACCCTGATCGAGTTGGCCAAGGGAATCGCTGAAGCCGACTGACAGTGTCCTCCGTTCCCTAACCTTGGGAAACCGTGCGCACACGTTTCCTGGTCTCGGTGGCCGTCACCGACCTGTTCTCCTTGGCGGTGGCGATGGTCTTCGCCTCCGAGGTCGTGTACGGGTCGTGGCTGCCATGGGACGCGCCCCTGCGCGACCCGGTCTGGCCCATGGTCGGGTTCATGGTCCTCTCCATGGTGGCTGCCTCGATGTTCACCGAGCGCATGTCGGGACCGGGGGTCCCGCGGCCCACCTACGGGAGGATGGTCGCAATCCTCATCGGCACTCTCTTCGCGACCGCGGCGCTACTCGCCCTGTTCCGGGACTCCTATTTCTCCCAGAAGTTCATCTTCTACTCGTCGGTCCTCTGGGTCGTGCCGGCGACTGCGCATCGTCTCGTCAGAAGACACCGACCCTGGACAGAGCGCTTCGGTGTCATCACACGCGAGAAAGAGCTCGCCGACGATCTGCATGCATCCGACCACGCCATGGTGGAGTGGGTACTGGAGCCAGGCGGCGAAAGCCCTTCCGATCTGCCCGACCGGGACCTCACCATCGCAATGGATCTTCGAGCGGTTCTCTCCGACTCGATGGCTCGGTATCTCTCGTCGTGCGACGTCGCCGGCTACACGATCAGACCGTTCTCATCGATCTACGAGGAGCACACCGGAAGGGTCCCGCTCATCCACCTGACCGAAGGATGGGAGATTTCGGCTCCACTCCTGGACGTGGCTCACTGGTTGCCCGGCAAGCGGTTCGTCGATCTCCTGCTCACGGTGTTGACCGCTCCCGCATGGGTGACCCTGGGCGTCCTCATCGCCGGATACGTCAAGCTCGTCGATCCCGGGCCGGTCATCTTCAAACAGCGGCGAGTAGGCCTCAACGGCGGGCTGTTCACCATGTACAAGTTCCGCACGATGTACGCCGACGCCGAGGTGGATGGGGCCAGGTTCGCGATGTACGACGATCCACGGCTCATCAGGGGCGGCAGCTTCCTCCGTCGCTCCAGGCTGGACGAGATACCACAGCTGTGGAACGTGCTGATGGGGGACATGACCATCGTGGGGCCCCGCGCCGAGCAGGTGCCTTTCGTTTCCGAGTTCCGGCAGAGAATCCCCTTCTACGACCACAGGCACATGGTCCGGCCAGGGATCACCGGCTGGGCTCAGGTCAACTACGGATATGCCGATGATCAGGCGGAGACGATCGAGAAACTCACCTATGACCTCTACTACATCAAGCACATGTCACCGGTGATGGACCTCCGCATCTTCTGGAAGAGCATCTGGACCGTGCTCACCGGCGACGGAGCGCGATGACGGCGCAGGTGATCGCCGGCGACAAGCGCGGATTCAAGGCCCCCGGCACCACCTTCATGATCGGTGGGGGTCTCATCGGCGCGGTCGGGGCCTACCTGTTTCAGCTTGTCGGGGGTCGCGCTCTGGGAACTGCCGAGTTCGCTCCCGTCAGCTTGTTATGGACAACGTTCTTCATCCTCGCCACGATCCTGCTCGTCCCGGTCGAGCAATACGTGACACGTGAGGTGGCGTCGGGGAGGAAGGCCTTGCCGACTGATCTGAGGCCGGCGGCCGTGATGGCCGGAGTCGGAGCCATCCTCGGAGGCGGGTTCGTCACCCTCACGCTCGACGAGCTGTTCAGAGGCGATCCCCAGTACATCGTGCAGATAGTCC
>JBAVPF010000274.1:0-9543 GCA_049692815.1 Acidimicrobiia bacterium | reverse complement strand
TCCTGGAACATCGGGCCCACCTCGAGCAGGGTTTGCGAGGCCCGCTTCTCCGCAACCCCCAGGACGGCCTGCTCGGCGCGGTCGAGGACCGAGGAGATGTCGTCATCG
This sequence comes from Acidimicrobiia bacterium, assembly GCA_049692815.1. Classification (GTDB taxonomy): domain Bacteria; phylum Actinomycetota; class Acidimicrobiia; order Spongiisociales; family ZC4RG35; genus JANQRA01. The sequence goes on along the minus strand of JBAVPF010000274.1, from coordinate 9,435 downwards.
ATGCTGAAGGCGAAGTCGGTGACCGCCGCACCGGCCCGTATCAACTCCCGTCGCTTGGCATGCTCGTCGACTATCCCTGCGTAGTACTTGACGTTCGATGTCGAGGGCACGATGTCGACCAAACGGGTCAGATACTGGACCCCACCGACCTTGTCGAGCTCGCCCCTGCGGCGTAGTGCCTCCGAAACGGTCACCGCGTCGATCGCCTGGCTGGTGTCGAACAGTTCCCGCATCGACTCGAAGATCGCCTGATGTGCCGGCACGTAGAAGTCCTCGGGATGGATCTGGTCCATCACCTCGTTGACTGCATCCTCGGAGAGGAGCACGGCGCCGATCACAGACTCCTCCGCCTCACGGGAGTGGGGTGGCTGCCGATATCCCGGCCGCATCTGGGTCTGCTCGCCAACTGTCGTCATCTCGTCCTCATCAAACACTTTCGCGCGCGCCACCGACAGATTGGGGAGTCTTGACGTGCAAGACCCCGCTGGGGCGGGGAAGCTATGCCGCCAGCAGCGGGGGAAGTGACGGCAACATAGGCGCGACCCGGAGGGCCGGCCAAGGTGAGGCGCTACTTGATTTTCCCGACCTCCTGATTGATTTTCGCGCTGGCAGGAGTTGGCTGGTAAACGCGAAAACCGTGACTAAACCGGAGAAAACGGGGGCCGGTCGTCTTTCCAGACGCTCCAGGGACGGTATTTCGTCCCTGGAGCATCAGGGAAAGAGTCAGGCAGGGATGACATCCAGGGTGAGAGGGAACTCCACGTCGGCATGGACCTTCACCACGATCTCGTGAAGACCGATCGCCTTTATAGGAGACTCCAGCTCTATCTGGCTGCGTGAGAGCTCGATTCCGGTGAATCGGTGAATCCCCTCCACGACGTCTGCGACGCCAACCGAGCCATAGAGCTGACCCTCGTCCCCCGCCTGGGCGGCGATCACCACACGACTGCCGACCAACTGGGTCGCAATGCCTTCCGCCTCCTCCTTGGCCTTGCGCTCCGCCTCGATGCGTGCCTCACGGATCGACTCGGCCTGGGCCAAGGCACCGTCGTTGGCCTTGATCGCCTTGCGTCTCGGCAAAAGGAAGTTGCGGGCGTAGCCGTCGGCCACGTCCACGACATCGCCCCGCTTGCCCAGAGGAACGACGTCGTCGGTCAGGATCAGCTTCATCGCCCACCCACGTAGGGAAGCAGCGCCATCTCCCTGGCGTTCTTCACGGCAGTGGCGACCTTGCGCTGACACTGTGGGCACAACCCGGTTACACGACGTCCCCGGATCTTGCCGCGGTCTGAGACGTACTTCCGAAGGAGGGCGGTGTCCTTCCAGTCGACCTTGCCCTCAGGGCAGATCGCACAAGGCTTCGGCTTGCCCCGGCGAAAGTCTTGCCTGCGACCACGTGTGGTCACACGTGGTGTGCGTCTGTTCTTTCGAGCCATCTGAATCTCCTAGAAGGGGGCCTCGTCCGGCCCATAACTCTCACGGGCCGCAGGGGCTCCGGCCGGGGCCGACTGGTTGTTGTCGGACGACCAGGAGTCCTGGCGCTGGGTGCGGTTGACGGTTGCAGTGGCCCAGCGAAGCGACGGGCCGATCTCGTCGACCTGCACCTCGACGACGGATCTCTTCTCTCCTGCCTCCGTCTCCCAGCTCCGCTGCTCCAGCCGGCCGGTCACGATGACGCGCATGCCCTTCTGGAGCGACTCGGCCGCCTGCTCGGCCTGCTCTCTCCAAATGGTCCCGCTGAAGAAGCTGGTGTTCTCCTGCCATTCCCCGTCCTGACCGCGCCAGCGACGGTTGACCGCCATGCGTATCTTCGCCATCGCGACACCGGAAGGCGTGAAGCGCAGCTCGGGGTCGTCGACCAGGTTTCCAATCAAAGTCACGTTGCTTGACATCTAGTTCTCCTCGGCTTTGTCCCGTCATCGACTATGCCGATTGGACGGGACAGAATCCAGTCAGTTGAGAAGATGTTCTCTAACGGAGCGGGTTGGCGATGCATTTCATGCATATGCAACAAACGTTTCCGCGCCCCCTGGCTAGAGAACATCATCTTCCAGTCGGACGATCTTGTGTCGGACGACCTCGTCTGCGAGAGACAGCATGCGGTCCACCCCGGCAACTGCGTCCGGGCCCGCTTTGAACGACACTACCGAGTAGTAGCCCTCGCTGACGTGGTCGATCTCGTAGGCGAACCTGCGTTTCCCCCAGATGTCGCGTTTGGTGACCTCCGCCGAGCTGTCGGCCAAGAATGCCTCGAGCTCGGTGACCTTTGCCTCGACGTCGCTCTCGGCCATGTCCGGCCGATGGATCGTCATCAGTTCGTAGCCGCGCATTTACACCTCCTGTGGACATCCTTTTCGGAAGGCCCCACCAGCTCGGTGGAGCAGGGGCCGGCGGCGCGTGACGCCGGATAGGGCACAGATGGTAGACCCCATCGGCCGGTTTACCCATTCGGCTGACGGCGAAGTCGCTTCCACGGGTCGTGGACCGGCGGTCAGGGAAACCCGAGCAACTGGCCCGACGTGAACGTGTACGAGGCGTGTCGAGTCTCCAATGCCCACTTCACCCGGCCCGGCGACGGGTAGGTGACACACTCGATGTCGAGACACGTCACCATCTCCGTGGACCCGAGCAACGACCCTTCCTCGTCGAACCACCAGATGTCCAGATCGAGGCCGACCGTGCGCATGTGGAACGAGGCCGTCTGCGGCAATTCGAACACGAACAGCATCCCATCCAGGCCTTCGGGCAGCTCGTCGAGACTCTGGAGGCCCTGGCTGCGAAGCGGTGGCGTGTCGGCGACGGCCACTGTGAGGCTCTCTCCACCGACGACGATGTCGATCGTCTCAAAGCCCTCGATCCCGGGAGTGGAGCAGGCCACCACGGCGAGGGCGAGCAAGAGAAGGAGGGTTCTTCTCAGGTGTCCCGCAGCAGCTCGCCGGCGACTTCGTCCGGGAGGTGGTAGCTCTCGGCGTCGGCCGGGAAAGTCCCCCGCTGTATGTCGGCCTTGAACTCCTCGAGGGCGCGCACCGCCTCGTCGGCCAGGTCGGCATAAGGTCTGACGAACTTTGGATAGGAGCCGGAGCCGAGACCCAGGACATCGTGGAACACGAGCACCTGCCCATCCGTCTTGGGGCCGGCACCGATGCCGATGGTCGGGGCGTCGACCTCCTTGGTGATGAGCTCACCGAGTACGTCGGGGACACCTTCGATGACGATGGCGAAGCATCCGGCGTCGGAGAGGGCCCTGGCGTCCTCGATCATCTCACGAGCGGCATCGACGACCTTGCCCTGAACCTTGAATCCGCCCATTGCGTGGACCGACTGGGGTGTCAGGCCGACATGACCCATCACCGGGATCTCCGCGTCGAGGATGGCCTCTATCACCGGTATCCGCTTGCGACCGCCTTCCAGCTTCACAGCCTCCGCTCCTCCCTCGCGCACGAGTCTCCCGGCATTGCGCACCGAGTCCTCGGTGCCCAGGTGGAAGCTGAGCCATGGCATGTCGGCCACCACCAGGGCATCGGGCTTGGCCCTCTTCACGGCTCGAGTGTGGAGGACGATCTCATCGAGGCCTATCTCCAACGTGGTGTCCATGCCGTGGACCACGTTGGCGACCGAGTCACCGATGAGGATGATGTCCATTCCCGCCCGGTCGGCGATGACCGCGCCCGGGTAGTCGTAGGCGGTGACCATGGCGATCTTCGGGCCGCCTTTCCGGGCCCTGATCTCTGGAGCGGTGATCTTCGTCATTTGTGCAGAAGGGTACCCAACCTCGATAACCGTGTCCGCGGCGGGCCGATTCCACCGGTTCTGGCGACCTTCATTGCACTCTCCCCGGCTCTGGGTGGTCAGCCCGCATACGGGGTCAGCCACCGGAGGTTTCGGAAGACGCGTGGCGGCGGACCCACTCGATGTCGACGGCCTGCTCCTCGGCCCCACCCGGGGTCTCGACCACCACCGGCGCGTCTGCAGTGACGATGGCGCGGGCGAGGTCGTCTTCTGGGATCTGCCCGGCACCCAGGTTCTCGTGCCGGTCGCGGCGCGAGTCGAAGGGGTCTTTGGAGTCGTTGGCGTGGACTAGGTCTATGCGCCCGGTGGCGTCCAGGACGCGCTCCACCAAGCCGTCGAAAGGCTCTCCGCCGGCCCAGGCATGACAGGTGTCGAGCACGAAGCCGACGCCGAAGGAGCCGATCTCCTCCCAGAGACGCTTGATCCACTCGACACGCCGCGCCAGGGCCTTGTCCCCGCCCGCCGTGTTCTCGATCAGTACCTGCCGATCGGTGTCCAACGTCTCCAATGCCTTGCGCCATCGGACGATGCCCTCTTCCTGCGGGCCGTCACCGGTGACATGGCCACCATGAACGACGACTGCAGCCGCATCGATATCCGAAGCAGCGTCACAGGTGTCCTGGAGGATCTTCCGGCTCGGGATTCGCACCCGGTTGTTGTCGGCGCACATGTTGATCAGATAAGGCGCGTGAACGATGATCGGAATCGACGCGCTCCGCAGCTCGTCGGCGTCGTCTCGCGGATTCGGCTTCTTCCAAGACTGCGGGTTGGACAGGAAGATCTGCACCAGATCGGCACCGCGGGCGGCCGCTTCCTGCAACGGGTGCTGTGAAGGGGTGTGGGCTCCGACTTCCACTAGCTCTCCTGCCAGAGGCTCGTCGTCCGCTCCCGTCTGCCCCTCTTGGCCGCGTCCACCGCGTAGCCGGCGATGTCCTCTGCCACCTGTTGGGGATCGCGCGCCCAGTCCTGGGCCATCATGCCCAGCTCCAGTTCCGATACCCAGCGTGCTCCCCAAGGGTTGTCGGGAAGCTCTTCGCGGTCGAAGACCGTGAGGATCAGAAGGGGTATCACGTCGCCCTCGTCCTCGATGTCGGCTCCGCCCACGTCTTTGATGTTGTCCCATGGTATGAGGGAGGCCGGCCGGAACGGGCCCGTCAGCCTGACCGACAGCCCCTCGGTTGTGCACTCGATGACCTTGGTCGGGACGAATAGCTCTTTCAGGCCCCAGACCACGAAGAGGACACCGAAGAGGAACATCACCCAGGCGAAGATCACGTCGCGTGGCTCGAATATCTGAACGTCCTCAGGTCGGAAGAGCCTGTCGGTGAGCCAGCGGGTGATCCTCCTCTCGGTGAGCACGTCGAGCGAGATCACGAGGAGGGGTATCCCCCCCATCGCCATGAGCCACATCTTCAAGGCGGAGCGTCTGACGACGACGGTCATTCGGCCACCCCCAGATCCTTCGGCGTGACGATGGCCTCGTGCTCGATGCCGAGTGCGGCGAACGCCTCCCGGGCTCTACCGTCCGAGCGGTCGACGAGTGCGATCGCCTGGAGGACGCGGAACCCGGCATCCAGGAGATACCTGGCGGCCTCCACAGCGGCGCTCCCGGTGGTGGTGGTGTCCTCCAGAACGGCCACCGGCATGTTCGGCTCGATCGGGCCGACGAGCCGCCCGCCGGTCCCGTGGTCCTTCTCTTCCTTGCGTATTGAGAACGCCTTGAGGTAGCGGCCCTGCTCGGCGGCGACCATCGCACAGGCAACTGCTACCGGGTCTGCCCCCATCGTCATCCCCCCGACGGCGGCCACTTCTGGGTCGAGGATGCCCAGCACCGCCTCCCCGGCCAGACGGGCGCCCCGACCGTCGAAGGTGGTCTGCCTCGCATCGAGGTACCAATCGGAGATCGCCCCACTGCGCAGCGTGAAGGGACCGTCGGTTCGCAGGGCGTTGTCGACGAGATGTCGAACCAGGGCGTCGTTGGCCACGCACCCATCGTATGGGCAAGACACGTCTAGGGACAACGTAAGGTTCACACCCATGGATGTGTTCCTGGTGAGACATGGGCAGCCCGACTGGACACGGGACGGTGTGGCCCAGAACGATCCCGAGCTCACCGACCTCGGCCACGAACAGGCTCAGCGGGTTGCCCACCGCCTGTCCAGCCTCAGCTCCGTCAACGAGGTGTGGGCTTCGCCGATGCACAGGGCGCAGCAGACCTCCGAACCGGTGGCGACGGGGTTGAGCCTCCCGCGGGAGACCTACGACTGGCTTCAGGAGTTGAACAACCCTCCTGAGTTCGAGGGCGCGCCCGGGGACGAGGTGAACCGCTTCTTCGAAACCGTCAACCAGAGGTCGATGGACGAGATGTGGGACGGCTTCGGGCAGAACGCGGAGTCCTTCCGGGATTTCCACGCCAGGGTTACTCGTGGCCTGGTGGAGACCTTCGACTCTCATGGCGTCCATCCCTATCCCGACGACAGGCACCTGTGGACCGTCGACGACCCGAGCAAACGCGTCGTCATCGTCGCCCATGGCGGGACCAACGCCGTGATCCTCGGCTCTCTGCTCGGTCTCGACCCCGTTCCCTGGGAGTGGGAGCGCTTCGCCCAGCCCCATACCGGAGTGTCACGGCTGACGATGGTGCGGATAGCCGATGGTTGGGCCTTCTCCCTCCGTCAGTTGGGTGACGTGGCCCACCTCCACCCCGGCATGGTCACCGCTTGAGCAGTACCAAGTACTGAGTACCTGGTACTTGGTACGTACTCGGTACCCAGTACTGAGTACCTGGTACTTGGTACATACTCGGTACCCAGTACCAAGTACCAAGTACCAAGTACCTACTTGCCGAACCGGCGGGAGCGGCCTTCGTAGTCGCGAAGGGCGCGTAGGAAGTCGACACGGCGAAATGCCGGCCAGTTCACGTCCACGAAGACGAACTCCGAGTAGGCGGATTGCCAGAGGAGGAACCCCGACAGCCGCGATTCGCCCGAGGTCCTGATGATGAGGTCGGCATCGGGGAGGTCGGCCGAGTACATGTGGGCGGCGAGAGACTCGGCATCGATGTGATCCGGGATCTCGTCGGAGGGGAGCCCCGACTCGACCAGACCTGTCACCAGATCCTTGGCGGCGTCGACGATCTCCTGACGCCCCCCGTAGCCCATGGCGATGTTGAGACGACGCGGGCCCCCGGGCGCGTCGTCGGAAGGGGACGCCCCGCCCGATCGGGTCAGGGACACCTTCTCCTCGGCTGTCTTGGCCGCCTCCACGAGATGTCTGGGCAGGAGATCGAGCGAGCCGATGAACTTGAGAGTCATGTCGAACCGGGCGCACTCCTCGGGGAGACGCTGGAACAGGTCGATCAGGACCTCGAAGTACGGGTCGAGCTCTTCCGGCGGCCGGGTGAGATTGTCGGGAGACAGGACCCATGCGGTCACGGCCGGGATCTTCAGGTCGTCTGCCCAGCCGAGGAACTCCTCGAATCGACTCATGCCCTCCCGGTAGGAATCCGCGTAGCTGGCCAAGCCCTCGGCCCGGGCGTGTCGGCGATGCCCATCGAGGATCAGGCCGATGTGCCTGGGCCGTCGCTCTGGGTCGAGATGGGCGACCAGGTTGCGCTCGTAGATCCGGTAGAGAAGACGCAAGGCCATACCGAATTCATGGTACCGGCGCCTCGCATCAGGCGAGTAGAGGCGAGCGCATCAGATATCTGCTCGGGCTGCCTTACTCTGTCCGCGTATGGACCGCATCACACTCGGTCGAATGCAGAACCCGGTGCGAGGCTTCCTCCATGGGGGCGCAGCCTTGGCCGCCCTGGCCGGCACCGTCTACCTGGCCTCGGCCACGTGGGGGAACACTGCCGCCCTGATCGGCGGGCTGGTATTCGGTTCCGCACTGCTCGTCATGTTCACCGTTTCGTCCCTCTATCACTCCGTCCCATGGGGGGAGCGCTGGAAGGGGCGGCTGCAGAGAATCGACCATTCCATGATCTACCTGGTGGTTGCCGGGACGTTCACCCCGATAGCCATCGCCGCCCTGGAAGGGTCGTCACTCTGGTGGTGTCTGGGACTGGTGTGGGGCATTGCCGTCGTCGGCATCGCGTTAAAGCTGACGTCGACGAAGGTGTCCACCAGGTTGTCGATGACGCTTCAGCTGATCATGGGCTGGACGGTCATCCTCTGGATTCCCCAGATCTGGACATCACTCGGTGCCTCGGCCATCCTATTCATCGCCCTGGGCGGCCTCTTCTACACCACCGGCACCGTGATGTTCGCCACGAAGCGTCCCCGTCTCTTCCCCAGGAGCTTCTCCTACCACGAGCTCTTCCACGTCTTCGTCGTGCTCGCCAGCGTCTTCCACTTCACTGCCGTGGTTCGCTACGCGATACCGGCGCTGATCTAGGCCGTGGGAAGACGCGAGGTCTCGGCGCAGAGCGCCTCGATCTCGTCGATCTCTTTGGGAACGGTCTTCGTCATGTTCTCGTAGCCGTCGACGGTGACCAGGACGTCGTCTTCGATGCGGACTCCGATCCCGAGGAAGTCCTCCGGCACCTCATGGGTGATCTTCTCAGCATTCTCCTTCGCCTCGGCCTCGAGGGCGGCGGCCCTGGCCCGGCCCAGCATGATCCTCCGCTGATTCCACTCCTCGAGGTCGTGCTCGAGCAGGGTCAGCTCGATCGTCGTCTTGTCCGGCGCCACGTAGAGCCCGGGCTCGACCGTGAACGACATGCCCGGCTCGAGGGGCCGGGAGACACCGTCGATCCTGTATGCACCCCGATCATGGACGTCGAGGCCGAGCCAGTGGCTGGTCCCATGCATGAAGAAGGTCGTGTAGTGGTTCATGGCGAGCGATTCGTCCACGGACAGCGGAAGCAGGCCGAGCGCCACCATGCCCTCGGTGAGGATGCGCCTGGTCTCGTCGTGGATGGCCTTGATCGAGGAGCCGGCCGTGGACAGGGCGAGACCGCGTTTCTGTGCCTCCAGGACCACTTCATAGACGGAGCGTTGCGGAGCCGTGAACCTGCCATCGGCCGGGAAGGTGCGAGTGATGTCGGATGAGTAGCCGTCGACCTCGGCGGCGGCATCGATGAGGATGAGGTCCTCGGGACCGATCCGGCTGTCGTTCTCCTCGTAGTGGAGTATGCAGGCGTTGGAGCCCGAGGCGACGATCGAGCCGTAGCCGTTGCGTCGTGATCCCCGGAGACGCCAGAAGTATTCGAGAGCGGCCTGCACCTGGTACTCGTACAGGCCCGGCTGGGCAAAACGCATGGCCTCCATGTGGCCCTCGGCTGTGAGGTGACAGGCCTGACGGAGGCTCTCCGCCTCCTCCGGGCCCTTGAAGAGCATCATCTCCCCCAACGGGACCGACACGTCACGCACCGTCGAAGGGACGGTCCCACCCATTCGCTCACGATGGGCGCGCGCCTTCTTCATGATCGAGGCGACGCGGTCGTCGAAGTCAGGATTGCCGCTCGTGTACCAGAGAACCTCCCGGCCGATCATCATTCTCTCCAGGACGTCGTCGAGCTTGGAGAGCTCGTGGGCAGCGTCGGCCCCGTACCCCTCTTTTGCCCCCTCGGTGCCGGCCCTGATCCCAGTCCAAACCTCCTGCTCAGGGTCCTTGGGGCGGACGAACAGTGTGAAGTCACCG
>JBAVPF010000273.1:0-4326 GCA_049692815.1 Acidimicrobiia bacterium | reverse complement strand
GGCCGGTGCCGGCCCCACGAGCCACGATGGGCACGCCGTCCCGCTCGGCGAGCTTGACGATCTTTGCCACCTGAGCCGCGTCTTTGGGGAAGGTGACACACGTCGGGGCACCCCGGATGAGCGATGCGTCCTTGGAGAACAGATGGAGCTCGACCGGCTCCTCGAGGACGTTCTCGTCACCGAGGACGGCGCGAAGGTCCGCAATGAGGCTCACGGCCTCAGGCTACCCATCCGAGCCTTTTGCGGGTTTGTCCGCCGTGACGGTCGATAGACCCGCAATAGGCATGGATACACGAGGTCAGGGGGCTCCCCACCCGCCGCCACCGGGGGTGAGCACCAGAAGGCGATCCCCCGCCGACACCTCGACGGTGGTCTTGCCGGGCAGACGCTCCGTGTCGCCCGACTGGCGTACCAGCCAGTCCTCGCCGACCTCCCCGGGCTCTCCACCGGCGAGACCCCAAGGGCGGTTGCGTCGCCGCTCCCCCATGAGCGAGAGGGTTGCCGAAGTGCCGAACTCCAGCTCCCGTCTGATGCCGTCGCCGCCCCGGAACCTGCCCGGGCCGCCGCTCCCCCTGCGCAGCGTGTAGGAGGTCACCCGGAATGGATAGTGGGTGTGGAGCGACTCGATGGGCGTGTTCTGGGTGTTGGTCATCCCGGTCTGAATGCCCGACTGTCCATCCCGGTACGGCCTCGCCCCCTGGCCGCCGGCAACGGTCTCGTAGTAGGCGAACTCCTCGTTGCCGATGAGAACGTTGTTCATCGTTCCCTGCCCGGCCGCGGGCACCCGATCCGGCGCAGCCTGGGCGAGGGCCCCGAGGAGGACGTCGGCGATGCGCTGGCTGGTCTCGACGTTCCCTGCGGCAACGGCGGCTGGCGGTCTGGCGTTCACCAGGGTCCCTTCCGGGGCGAGAAGCGTGATCGGCCGATAACAACCGCCGTTGGCAGGGATGGTCGGGTCGGTGGCCACCCTCACGGCGTAGTAGAGACAAGATCGGGTCACCGCCTCGACCGCATTGAAATTGGCCTCTACCTGGGGGTCGGTCCCCGTGAAGTCGGCGTGCAGGCCCTCACCATCCACGATGACGGCCACGTGTATCGCCACGTCGGCGTCGCCGAGCTCCATGTGATCGGTGAACTCGTACCTGCCGTCGGGGAGGGCGGCGAGGGCGGCCGCGGTGCGACGCTCCCCATAGTCGAGCAGGGCACGCGACACCTCGGTGAACCGGTCCAGCCCTTCGGCCTCGATCAGCTCCTTGAGTCTCCTCGTCGCCACCGCATTGGACCCCATTTGCCCGTCGAGGTCTCCCCGCCGCTCCCATCCAGTGCGGGAGGCCGTCACGAAAGGCCCCACGAACTCTTCGGCCCATCGCCCGTCACGGACCGCCACCATCGGTGCGACGACGTGGCCCTCCTGGTCCAGACGGGTTGCGTGAGCCGGCATCGAGCCGGGAGCCTCACCACCGACGTCGGCGTGATGCGCCCTGTTGGCCACCCACGCGACGTGCTTCCCGTCCACGAAGACCGGGGAGAGAATCGTGAGATCGTTCAGGTGGGTGCCGCCGTGATACGGGTCGTTCACCGCGTACTGGACACCGGGCGCCGGGTCGAACCGATCGAGGCAGGCTCGGACCGAGGCAGGCATCGAGCCCAGGTGGACCGGGATGTGCTCCGCCTGCGCGAGCATCTCGCCGCCGGCATCGAACACGGCAGCCGAGCAGTCGGCCCGCTCCTTGATATTTGGCGAGAGCGACGTTCTCCTCAACACCACTCCCATCTCATCGGCGATGGCGGCGAACCGGTTGCGGGCGACCTCGAGGGTGATGGGATCGATCACCCGGCCACCAGATGCTCGATGTGCTTGGTGGCCTCCCGGAAGCTCAGACCCGCCATGTCGTTCCGGTGAGCGGCAACGAAGCCGGCGACCTCCTCCGGTTTCGTCTTGGCGTACTCCCGCAACGCCCAGCCGATCGCCTTGCGGATGAAGAAGTCCTTCTCCCCGATCCTGGCCTCACAGAAGCGAAACAGACGTTCCTGGTCGGTCCTCTCCTTCGCCCCCACCTGACAGATGATCGACGTGCGCCTCAACCACAGGTTCTCGTCCTCGTTCCACCCGTCGATCATGGGCCAGGTCTCGTTCGGGTACGTCAGGACCAGCCTGCGGATGATGTGGACGGCGACGTCGTCGACCAGGTCCCACCAGGCTCCCTCCACGATGAGCCTCCGATAGAAGGGCAACGACCCGGGGACGACGTACTGCGCGAACCCACCGGCCACCGCCACGGCCAGATATTTCTCCTCCCGGTGGGGCAACTCCCACAGTGCGCATGCCAGCTCCACATACTCGGCCTCCTCGGCCGGGGCATAGCGGGCCTTGATCTCCCGGAAGATCCGCGCCCTGTCCTTGGCCTGGACGCCGTAGAAAGGCATGTCCGTCTTCAGGTAGGCCTGCATCGATACCGCCTTCTCCGGATCGGCCAGGCCACGCAGCTCGTCCTGGACGTAGTCGATCACGCTGGATTTCATTCACGGCGATCTTATGGCGACGTTCCCCTGCTGGTCCCGGTCGCGTCGACCGTGGGCTCGTGCCGAATTGAGAAACCACACCGGCGATCCGTTCCTACCCTCGGATGATGCCTTCGGCACCCGGACAGCAACATGCTTCGAGCGATCCCACCGACGCGGGGGCGGCGCAAAGTGAGGAGATGGGTGGGGATGGTGCGGTTCTGGCCGAGGAATGGGATCGGGCCGACGCCGCCGGGACCGCGGGGAAGTCCGTGCTCCTCGTCGAGGGTGCGAGCGACCAGCGTGCCCTCGAGGCCCTGGCCAGACGTCAACGTCGGGACCTGGAGGCTGAGAGAGTCACCGTCGTGGCGATAGCGGGTGCGACCAACATCGCCCGATTCCTCGACCTGCTCGGTCCCAATGGCCACGACGTAAGACTTGCCGGCCTGTGCGACGTGATGGAGAGACAGGCTTTTCGGGCCGCCCTCGAGCAGACCGGCCTCGGATCGGGTCTCGGCGACGCCGACATGGAACGACTCGGGTTCTACGTGTGCGTCCGAGACCTGGAGGAGGAGCTGATCAGGGCGCTGGGGCCGGAGCGAATGGTCGGGCTGATCGAGTCGCAGGGCCAGCTCAGGCGTTTTCGAAGCTTTCAGAACCAGCCGGCCCAGCGACACAAGACCATCGATGCCCAGATATGGAGATGGCTGGGGAACCACAAGATCCGCTACGCGTCACTGATGGTCGAGGCTCTCGAGCCCGAAGAGGTGCCACGGCCCCTCCGCGCCGTGCTCTCCCACGTCTGAGCCCCGCCAGTGAGGTCATAGCCACTCGAACGGGTCTCACGGTCCTGGATACGATCGTCCTGTGCCTCTCTCCCGCAGGCTGGCCCGATTCAACAAACACGTCACGAATCGAGTCATGGGCACCGTCGCCGGGTGGGCGCCCGGCTTCGCCATCGTGCAACACGTGGGGAGAAAGACCGGGCGTGACTACGAGACGCCGGTCAATGTCTTCCACCACGGCGACATCTACCTCTTCGCTCTCACCTACGGTGGCGGGTCCTGGGTGGAGAACGTCCTGGCCGCGGGAGGCTGTTCGATCCGCACCCGGGGACGCACGGTCCGGCTCACCGAACCCGCTCGCTACGTCGACCCGACCCGGAAAGACGTGCCTGCCCCTGTGAGATGGATCCTCGGAGTCCTCGACGTGGACGAGTTCCTGTCCTTGCGGGTGGTGCCCTGATTCAAATCGCGATCTCGAGTGCCCCGTCGGGTAGGACAGTCATGATGTCGTCTTCCTCGAGCAGGGTTGCCGAGTCGTCCTCGACCACGACGGCCGGGCCGCCCAGTGTGAACCCGGCAGGCAGCGACTGACGCTGCCAGATCCCGTCTCCGCCCACCGGTTCCAGCTCCTTGTCCAGGCTCGGCAGATCACCCCAGTCGAGTGGCGGCTCCCCGTAGGCGGTGGCTCGGAGGTTCACGACCTCTATGGCCTCCCCGGCCCGGTCGAACCCGAACCTCTCCAGGTGAGCCGTATGGAATCTCGCCGCCAGACCATCCCACCCTCCGTCTCCCGGGACCTCCAGCTCGTGCGACTGTCCCCGGTAACGCATTTCCGCTGTGTTGGCGACCCGTGACGACGGATGCCCGAACATGTCCTCGAAACGTGACTCCGCCTCCGAGATCACACTCGCCGCGGCGCCGGCGAGGTCACCGGACCGATCGTCCAGCATCACGGTCCTTGCCGCATCCGCCCGGGGCGCCGCCAGCAGCAGGCCCAGCGCCGAGAACACCCCGGACAAGGGTGGCACGAGCACACGGG
>JBAVPF010000272.1:0-2878 GCA_049692815.1 Acidimicrobiia bacterium | reverse complement strand
CCAGCGGACTGCTGGAGACGTCGCCACTGACAACCGACGTGGCTCTGTCTTGTCGGGCCTCTCGGGCCCATATGACGAGAGGAGCGCCGAAACGCTCCTCTTCGCTATCCGGTTAAGCGTCGCAAGCCGAGTTTGGCTATCAGACTCCTGTAACGCTCCACGTCTTCACGACGCAGATAGTCGAGGAGTCTCCGACGCTTTCCAACCATGAGCAGCAGGCCACGACGGCTGTGGTGGTCGTGCTTATGGTCGCGAAGATGCTCGGTCAAGTGGTTGATCCGCTCTGTGAGCAGGGCAACCTGGACCTCAGGAGAGCCTGTGTCGCTCTCGTGAGTTCCGAACTCTTCAACGATTTCAGTAGTCGTCTTCATTGCGCGTAAAACCTGAGACGGGGTGGGGATCCATCGAAATGGTACCACCTTGGCATGTCAACTCACATTCGAGCCCCGGCACGGCCGAGTATGGAGCGAGCCCGGGCGACGTCCTCGTGCATGGCCTCCACCAGCTGTGACACGTCGTCGAAGGCGAGCTCGGGTCTCAGCCGTTCGACGAACTCTATCGCGATCTCCTTCCCATAGAGGTCGCCTTCGAAGTCGAGGATGAACGCCTCGACCAGAAGCTCCCCTCCGCCGAAGGTGGGGCGGACCCCGACGTTGATGGCAGCCTGATGGCTGTTCCCACCTACGACGGCCATGCCGGCGTAGACCCCGCTGGCGGGGATCACCTTCTGGGTGGGTGGCCGGAGATTCGCCGTGGGAAACCCGATCTCGCGGCCGCGCTTGTCGCCGTCGATGACCGTGCCCCGCACCGTGAACCTCGAACCGAGCAACCGGGCAGCCTCGCCGATCTCGCCCTGCTCGATGAGATGCCGGATCCTGCTCGAGGACACCGCCTCCCCGCCACGCTCCAGGATCGGGATGATCTCCACCTCGAACGACATCTCGGCTCCGAGGGCAGTGAGGAGGCCGACATCACCGCCGCGGTCCTTCCCGAACCTGAAGTCCTCACCCACGACGACGTGCCCCACCTGGAGAGTGGACACCAGCACGTCGGAGACGAAGGCCTCCGGGGCCAGCTCCTTGATGGCGGCGAGGTCGAGCACTCCGAGGCACTCCACTCCCGCCATGCCGAGAAGGGCTACCCGCTCGGGGAGGGTGGTCAGGAGACGGGGATGGGTGCCGGGGCGGAGGACCTCGAGCGGATGGGGGTCGAAGGTGAGGACGGTGCGGATCATCGTCGGCCGCAAGGTCGCCAGAAGCGAGCGGTGGCCGAGGTGGACACCGTCGAGAACGCCGATCGTCAACGACTTGGGGCCATCGGGCGGCGCCCAGCCCTGCCAGGGCCCTTCGAGCACCCTCACGAGGGAAGCACCACCTCGGGCTGGGCCCGTCCCCCGACCTTCCGGTAGACGGCCAGCAGCTCGCCGTCGGCGTCGAGCACACCGTAAGGCTCGTCAGCGGGCGCCTCGACGAGCGGGCCGCCCAGGAATCGCATCCCGTTGCGGACACCCTTGGATGTCTCCTCGTCGACGGAGACGTGCGGCATGTGACGCAACGCCTCGGTCGGCGTCAGGAGATACGACCGCCAGTTGTCCATGTCGTCGATGGTCACAGCATCGGCCAGCCGAAGCGAGCCGATACGGGTGCGACGCAACTCGGTCAGATGTGCGCCACCCCCAAGGACCGCTGCCATGTCGTCGGCCAGCGACCTCACGTAGGTCCCCTTCCCGCACACCACCCTGAACTCGACCTCCGGGTATGGGGGGGCACCCACCGACAGGATCTCCAGCTCGTGGACGTCGACAGCGCGGGCCTCTCTCTCCACCACCTCCCCGCGTCGAGCCAGCTCGTAGAGCCTGGTCCCGCCCTGTTTCAACGCAGACACCATCGGCGGGACCTGGGAGATCTTGCCGGTGAACCTGGGAACCAGACTGCGGACGTCATCGATGTCTATGTCCATCGGCTCACGACTCAACACCGCACCATCGGCGTCCAGGGTGTCGGTGGTGACGCCGAACAGAGCGGTGGCCACATACTCTTTCTCCTGGTCCTGGATGTAGCCGATCAGCCTGGTAACCGCACCCACGGCCAATACCAGCACACCGGTGGCCATGGGGTCGAGCGTCCCGGCATGGCCGACCTTCTTCACCCCGGTCGCCGCCTTGACCCGGCCGACGACCTGGTTCGAGGTCACGCCACGCGGCTTGTCGACCACGAGGAAGCCCCTCGTCACCGGTAGTCGCCGATCACATCCAGGATGTGGGCCACCACCCGGTCGGGCGGCTGGTTGGTGGTGAATCCGGCGGCGAGCCGATGGCCGCCGCCACCCATGGAGGCGGCGAGACCACCTACGTCGGTGTCACCACGGGAACGGAGACTGACCTTGGTCGAACCGTCGGAATGGGCCTTGGCGAGCACCGCCGTGTCCGCCTCCACAGCGAGACGGAGGAGGTCGATCAGGTTCTCGGTGTCCGGCCAGGAGATACCGGCCTCATCGAGGTCCTCATGGCTGAGCACGGTGGAGATGAGCGACTTGCCCTCGTGCAACTCGGCCCGGCCCAAGGCCTTGCCGGCGGCCTTCAGATAGCCGAAGGGCTCCTCCTCGTATACGTGCCTGCCGATGACGTTTG
The DNA here is from genome assembly GCA_049692815.1 of Acidimicrobiia bacterium. Taxonomy (GTDB): domain Bacteria; phylum Actinomycetota; class Acidimicrobiia; order Spongiisociales; family ZC4RG35; genus JANQRA01. The sequence goes on along the minus strand of JBAVPF010000272.1, from coordinate 249 downwards.
GGTTGGCGCCGGCGGCGACGAGTCGCGAGGCGATCTCCAGTGTCCGGGGTGTCGTGTTGGCGTATTGGAACCGCCCCGTGTCCGTGACCAGTGCGGTGTGAAGGCACTGCGCCACGTCGGGAGTCACATCCCAGCCGAGGACCTCCAGAAGGGCGTAGACGACCTCCCCGGTGGCCGCCGACTCCGGGTCGACCACGGCGATGTCGCCGAACCCCTCGTTGGTCACATGATGGTCGAGGACGATGAGAG
>JBAVPF010000271.1:0-6897 GCA_049692815.1 Acidimicrobiia bacterium | reverse complement strand
CTTCGGCATGGGTCGAGCCCCGTCATTCACGAGAGGAAGTCGACTGGATCGCCATTGACGAATCCCAATCTCAATCATGCTTCCGCATCCTGCCTTCGGCTGGGATGGGCACCATCAGCTTGCCCCTGAGGCCCAAACCAACGAGGAACGGACAGGTCAAACGTGTGCGATGGGCCTCTGATTTCATCCAACTCACCTGTGATCCGCAAGATGGCTCAGTATGCGCGGCGGCTCTACCATTCGAGGTCCTGCCGGAGTAGCTCAGTGGTAGAGCAACGGTTTCGTAAACCGTAGGCCAGGGGTTCGATCCCCCTCTCCGGCTCCGCTCACAGCCCTCTGGAGGCGTACATCATCGCCCCGAAGACGACCACGAGAACACCGAGGCCGACGCGGGGCACGATGGTCAGGAACCGGACGACTTTCGTCTCGTCGAGCTCACCTGAAGCGGCTCTCTTCACCACCGGCTCGAGCCTTCCCTCTACAACGAAGTGGAAGACGGTGAGTGCCAGCCCAAGCGAGCCTCCGATCAGGATCGCGACACCCCATGGTTCGGAGACCAGGCGGCCGAGAGCCAAGTCCCAGTCGTTGCTGGCAAGGTAGAGAAGGGCCCCGGCCGTCACGGCCGTCGCCGAGAGGACAGAGGCGAGACGAAAGACCCTCGGGAAGACCGCGGTGAGAAACCAGCCTCTCCGTTCGGTCTCGAGACGAATCAGGATCGGGACCAGGATGAACACGACGGCGACAACCTCACCGAGCCAGGCACCACCGGCCAGTATGTGAACCCACCGAAAGATGCGAGCGAGGTTTTCGGTGTCCATCGTCGGGACAGAATCCTATTTCCACTACGGTGATAGTGGAAATTATGGTTCGGATGGGTGCCCCGGCTACCGTCGCTGGCTCATGGCCGACCAGGCGGACTTCGAGAGGGATGCGCTCCAGTACTCCAAGCAGCTCTACTCGGCGGCGATGCGCATGGCTCGCAACCCCTCCGACGCCGAGGATCTGGTCCAGGAGACGTTTCTCAAGGCATATCGGGCCTACGACACCTTCCAGGAGGGGACAAACCTCAAGGCGTGGCTCTACCGGATCCTGACCAACACCTACATCAACAAGTACCGCAAGGAGTCTCGAAGGCCCAGCGAGGTCGACCTCGGTGATGTCGAGGACCTATACCTCTATCGACGCATTGGCTCGGAGGACACCGCCGAGGTGTCCCGGACGACCGAGGACCGGGTTCTGGACGGACTGGTCGAGTCTGACATCAAGGCCGCAGTCGAGGAGCTGCCGGAGAACTTCCGGCTCCCGGTGCTGCTGGCAGATCTCGAGGGTTTCTCCTACAAGGAGATAGCGGACATCCTCGATATCCCGATCGGTACCGTTATGTCACGACTACATCGAGGAAGAAAAGCGATGCAGAAGAGGTTGTGGGAGTACGCAAGCCGACGCGGTCTGCTACCCGAGGACGCCGAGAGACCATGAGTCATGACTGTGAGTGCGGTGACGCACAGGACCAGATCTACATGTACCTGGACTCTGAGCTAGACGACGCCACAGCTGCCAGCATCAAGGCCCATCTCGACGACTGTCATCCCTGTTATGGCTCGTTCGACTTCGAGCGCCGGCTCAAGCTCGTCATCCGCGACCACCTGAGCGAGATGGTGCCCGACGGCCTCGAGGACACGGTCAGGGCCCTCCTCCGCGGGCAGACCTCATAGGTTCGCCCGGTCCCAGAGTGAGTTGTAGGCTGGCTTCGATGAGCAAACCGGCGCGCAAGTCGCTCCTCATCGTGGTCACCGCCCTCATGGTCATGAGCTTCGCCGTGCCCGCCCTGGCGCAGAGTGAGGGAGATGGAGGCGCCGGCTCCACGACGACAACAGTCAGCAGCGGCCTGACCCCGGCGGTCGAGGTCTCCTCAGACCAGACCCCGCCACCGCAAGCGGACTGGACATATCGCTACCTGATCCCGACGGGCCTCGCCCTGGCAGTGATAATCGTCCTCCTGACGGCGGTGAAGTATTTCACCGACGTAGTGCGCAACCGGTATCGCATAGTCGAGTGACATCCCCAGAGCCCGGCCGCCGCCGATTCCCGGAGCGCCTGGCCGGCACATACCCGCTCGCCGAGACCTATCACTCGGCTCAACTCGCCAAGGAGATGGAACGCGTCACGACAGAGGTGTCGAGCATCGTCCCCGCGGCCACCGGCCTCACCCTTCCCGGCACGCCACACACGCTTGTGATCGATCGCTCCGCCTGGATCGAGCGAAACGTCGGATCGTTCGCCGCCATGACAGAACCGGCCCGCAGGAAGCTCGAGGAGCGCATGGAGCGTTCGGGCAGCGGGGGCCAGGCCGCAGCCGCCCTGGCAGAGCGGATGATGGCGGGCGAGACCAAGGCGGTCTTGAGCGTCCTCTCCCGACGAGTCCTCGGCCAGTACGAATTGGTTCTTCCCACCGGGGAGCAGGGCGACGTAGTCGCCTACGTCGGCCCCAACATCCTCCAGTTGGAGAGGGCCCATCAGTTCCGGCCCGCCGAGTTCCGATATTGGGTGGCCCTCCACGAGATGACGCATCGAGCTCAATTCCAGGGGGTCCCGTGGCTTCGGGACTACTTCCTCGGCCTGGTGACCGAGTTGGTTGAGTCGTCCACACCGGAGCCGGGGATGCTGGGCAGGGTCCTCGACGAGATCATGAGCCGCAGGTCTGCCGGCGTGCCGATCATCGACGAACGCGGGCTCATGGGTCTTTTCAGCACACCCGAGCAGACCGCGGTCATCGACAAGGTCCAGGCCCTCATGTCGTTGCTGGAAGGTCACGGGCACGTGGTGATGGACCGGGTGGGCGCCGAGCATCTCAAATCCCAGCAGCGGATGAGCCGGGTGCTCAAGACTCGGCGCACCGACAAGCGCACGGCGGCGTTCTTCCGCCTCACCGGGCTGGAGATGAAGATGAAGCAGTACAAGCTCGGGGAGAGGTTCGTTCTCGCGGTGGAGCGTGAGGCCGGGTGGGACACGTTGCGCATCGCGTTCCGTGGGGCGTCCAGCCTTCCCGATCTCGGCGAGATCCGGGACCCTTCGGCGTGGCTGAGACGCGTCGCCTGACCGAGCTGGTCGAGTCGGTGCTCGGTCGGCTCCATCTCCCCGGCGGCCCGGTCGCCGTGGCATTGTCCGGAGGGGCGGACTCTGCCGCTCTCGCCCTCCTGCTCAGGCGGACCGGTATCAAGCCGGGCTGTCTCCACGTCGATCACGGACTGCCGGGCTCCCCGCAGATGGCCCGGGCAGCGACCCAGATCGCCGAGGCGCTCGGGCTCGGCATGGACATGGTGAAGGTGTCCATGGGGCCGGGACCGTCACCCGAGGAGAGGGCGAGAGAAGCCCGTTACGCAGCCTTCGATACCGTGCCCGGCCCGGTGCTGACCGGGCACACCCGTGATGACAACGCGGAGACGATGCTGATCAACCTGATCAGGGGGACGGGGCCCGACGGTCTCAGCGGGATCCCACGCTTCCGCCCACCGAACATCCATCGCCCCATGCTCGACATCACCAGGCACGAGACACGCGAGATCGCCATGCTCGCCGGCCTCCCCTTCGCCGACGACCCGATGAACGCGGACCTGTCACTGACCCGCAACCGGATTCGGCACATGATCCTCCCGCTCCTGACCGAGCTGAACCCGAAGGTGGTCGAAGCCTTGGCCCGGGCGGCCGACACGCTGGATCGCGACACCAGCTACCTCGGGGAGATCACTCCGCCGGTGTCGGGACCGTCTGTTCCGACCGGGCTGGTCGTGACCCTTCCCCGCCCTCTGGCCGATCGTCTCCTGGCCGATCTCCTGAGATCTGCCGGCGTGGGCGTCACGGCCGACCGGCTGGAGCGAGTGTGGTCGGTGGCGCGGGGTGAGACGTCCCGTCAGGACGTTGCCGAGGGCAAGTCGGTGTGGCGGGAGGGCGCCCTTGTCCTGATCGGCTGACGTCTGATATCGGCGGAATCACGTGTTTCGGGCTATTTTCCGGGCACACGACCCAAGAGGACAGGAATTGGACATCAAGCCATTGATCACCGCCGAGGAGATCGAGGCCAAGCTGGCCGAGATCGGACGGCAGATCTCGGAGGACTACGCGGGCAAGGAGGTTCTCCTGGTAGGGGTCTTGAGAGGGGCCTTCATGGTGATGGCCGACCTCGCCCGCCACATCGACCTCCCCTGCGAGTTCGACTTCATGGCGGTCTCGTCCTACGGGGCGTCGACCCAGACATCGGGCGTCGTCCGGATCCTCAAAGACCTCGACGAGGAGATCGAAGGACGCCACGTGCTGATAGTCGAGGACATCATCGACTCGGGATTGACTTTGAACTACCTCATCAAGAGTCTCAAGGTACGCAAGACCGCCTCACTGGAGATCGCAGCGCTCCTCCTCAAGGAAGGCATCCAGAGAGTCGAGATCGACGTCAAGTACGTGGCTTTCCCCATCGGCCCGGAGTTCGTGGTGGGTTATGGCCTGGACTACGCCGGCAAGTACCGGAACCTTCCCTATGTGGGGGTGATGGGGGAGGATTCCTGAGACATCAGTGTTCGCCTAGACGACTTTCCGGCGTAGCATCTACTTCGATCCGCCGATAACAGGGGCCTCGTGAACCGCACTCTGCGAACACTCATCGTCTACGGGATGTCGATAATCCTCGTCGCCATCCTCTTCTCGTGGTGGTTCGACCAGGTCGCCGGTCCCGAGGAGATCCCCGTCTCCCAGTTCATGCAGAACATCGAGGACGGCAAGTACTCAGACGTCGTCCTGCTCGCCAGATCTCGCAGGGCACAAGGACGAGACGTCGGCAGCACCGCCGAGGACGGAGCCTTCGACGAGGTCGCCAGCTACGTAGAGGGCTTCGAGACCGAGCTCACCAAGACCTTGGAGGCGACCGGCACCCAATGGGATGTAGACGAAGAGCCGGCGGGCTTCTGGGAGTTGTTGATCGGGTTCCTTCCCTGGCTGTTCCTGCTCGGCTTCATGGTGTTCATCTTCATGCAGATGCAGGGTGGCGGGAATCGGGTGATGCAATTCGGCAAGTCCCGGGCCAAGCTTGTGGGCAAAGAGCAGCCGAAAGTCACCTTCGAGGACGTGGCCGGGCTGCAAGAGGCCAAGGAAGAGCTCGAGGAGATAAAGGACTTCCTGGCCAACCCCGACCGCTACCGGCAGATGGGGGCCAAGATCCCGAAGGGTGTCCTCCTCTTCGGACCACCCGGCACCGGAAAGACACTGCTCGCACGGGCCGTCGCCGGTGAGGCCGGCGTGCCGTTCATGTCGATATCGGGCTCCGACTTCGTCGAGATGTTCGTCGGTGTCGGTGCCGCACGTGTCAGGGACCTCTTCGAGCAGGCGAAGCAAAGCGCTCCGGCCATCGTTTTCATCGACGAGATCGACGCCGTCGGGCGTCACCGCGGTGCCGGTCTCGGCGGCGGTCACGACGAGAGGGAGCAGACGCTGAACCAGCTCCTCGTCGAGCTCGACGGGTTCGAAGGGAACACCGGTGTGATCGTCATGGCCGCCACCAACCGCCCTGACATCCTCGACCCCGCCCTACTCCGCCCGGGCCGCTTCGACCGTCAGATAACCGTCGACGCCCCTGACATCGAGGGACGTCAGGCCATTCTCTCCGTGCACTCCAGGGGCAAACCCCTGGCCGACGAGGTCGATCTCGAGGTGCTGGCGAGAAGGACGCCCGGTTTCACCGGGGCCGATCTGGCCAACCTCATCAACGAGGCCGCACTCCTCGCCGCCAGGAAGAGGGCGAAGACGATCACGATGATCGAGCTCGAGGAGGCGATCGACCGCGTCATCGCCGGGCCCGAGCGCAAGTCGAGGGTGCTGTCCGAGGAGGAGCGCAAGGTCATCGCCTACCACGAGACGGGTCACGCCCTGGTGGGCTACGCCCTGCCCAACTCCGACCCGGTGCACAAGATCACGATCGTCTCCAGGGGGAGGTCCCTGGGCCACACCCTCTCCCTTCCCACTCACGACAAGTATCTCGCACGGCGCAGCGAGCTGGTCGACAGGCTGGCCACCCTCCTCGGCGGGCGCACGGCGGAGGAGTTGATCTTTGCCGATCCATCCACGGGTGCGGCCGATGACATCGATAAAGCGACCACACTCGCCCGGCGCATGGTCATGGAATACGGGATGAGCGACGAGTTGGGGCCGATGCAATATGGCCGGCCGACTGGTGAAGTGTTCCTGGGCCGGGATTACGCACGCCAGCAGGATTACTCAGACGAGGTCGCCGCCTTCATCGACGCCGAGGTGCGCAAGCTCATCACAGCCGCCCATCAGGAGGCGAGGACCATCCTCGAGCACCACTCCGAGGCGCTGGAGCGGATGGTTACCGCACTCCTCGACACCGAGACCGTCGATCGTGACGAGGTGGCCGAGGTCTTCTCGGACGTCCCCAAGTGGGAGCATGCATTCGACGGCTCCCTCAGGATCAAGTACCCCGACAACCCGGTCCTGCCCCAGGAGCGGGAGGACATCGCCGCCGCGGTCGAGTCGACCGAGGAGCCCGAAGAGGTCACCGAGGCCCTCAAGCTCGACAGGAAGCTGCCCCGCACCAAGAGCCGTCCGGCCGAGGCCTGAGGCCTTGGCAGGTTTGAGTCCTGCATTCGCAGAGCTCAGCCGGTACCCACGCATGAGGGCCCACGTCAGACGCGGCTGATGGTGAGGTCGCCGGAGACCAGTTTCGCCCCGATCGTCATGTGACGCACCGGGTCGTGTCGCTCGGTGGCCTCCTCGGGCAGGTTGAGCCTCCCGGACAACAGGTTGACGTCGAGGTCGACGCTGGTCCCCGTGGGGATGCCCAGGTCGATGTCGCCCGACATTCCCTTGAAGACACCGCTCCGCCCGGAGAAG
>JBAVPF010000270.1:0-5554 GCA_049692815.1 Acidimicrobiia bacterium | reverse complement strand
CCTATACCGTGTTCATTGCACGTCGGTGGTGTGAAATCTCGAAGAGTGTGCGAAGGCACTGCTCGAATCGGCGAGTCAGGTCTTCGTATGTGAACCGTACGACGAGGATGCCTCGAGCAGCCAGCTGGTTGTCGCGTTCCCGGTCGCGCTGGAAGTCCGCTTGGCGTGTGTGCCAGATCCGGCCGTCCGCCTCGACGACGAGGCTCCACGTCGGGATGAGAGCGTCGACGCGCGACGGCTCGTGCAGCATCATCGGATGTTGTCGCGAGACCGACGGGATTCCCGGACTGCTCAACAGCCTGTAGAGCAATGCCTCGAGGATGTTGCCTGCAACCGACTCCGAGGTCGGGTCGATTTCGAGTACGGCTCGCCGGAACCGCTTGAGGCCGCGGCGCCTGGTCGGCTCGATTCGCTCCAGGACTTCGATGAGCTGTTCGGCACTGGTCCTGCCCATCGAGACTTGTTGCTGCATCAGCTCACCAAGTGCTTCGTCGGCCAGGTCGCTGGAAAGGATCCAAAGGGTCTCGGCGACCGTGGTGGCGGTGAATCCCCGAATCTCGACCGTGGCTACCTGGTCGAAGTCGGCGACCCTGATGACACGGGCCAGCTTCGACCGCGCGTTCGTCGATGGTGGGCCCATGACAACAGGCCGCCCTTCGGCTATCCGGTGGAAGTGGTGGAGGAGCGCTGCACTGCGCCCGGCGGCTACCGAGCCAGGTCTGCTGAGGAGGGCGGCGGTCAGCTGACGCTCCCAGGTCGGCAAGGACTCGGCGCTGGCGTAGACCCCGGGACAGAGTGAGATCCAACGCCCCGCCAATAGACGGTGGTCTATCCCGTGTTCGCTGAGACCGGCGTCGAGGGCCTGACTCCGCGTGAATACACCATGTTGTCTGCGGGCGAATTCGGCCACTCGCTGGTCAGGTCTCACCCGACGAACGTCGCGAACCAGGTCATCGGATTCAACCCCCTTGCGTCCTACGTGCAATGAACACGCCTATACCGTGTTCATTGCACGTAGGAATGAGATTCAGGCGTCGGCGAGGATCAGCTCGGCGCCACGGGCGGCGATCATCATGGTGGAGGCGTTGGTGTTACCGCTGACCACGGTGGGCATCACCGAGGCGTCGACGACGCGAAGACCGTCCACACCGCGCACCTTGAGCCGCGGGTCGACCACGGCGCCGTCGTCGGAGCCCATGCGGCAGGTGCCGGCCGGGTGATAGAGCAGCTCGAGCCGCTGCCGGACGTACGCGATCAGCTCATCACGCGTCGACACGTCGGGGCCGGGGGAGAGCTCGGTGCCCCGATACGGGTCGAACGCGGACTGCGCCCCGATCTCCCTGGCCAGCTCCAGACCACTCACCAGTGCCTCCAGATCGGCCGGGTCGGACAACGAGTTGGTGAGGATGGCCGGCGGGAGCGTCGGGTCTGCTGAGCGCGTCTGGACATGACCGCGTGACCGGGGGCTCACCAACACCGGCCCGAACGTGTAGGCGTGACCGGCGAAGTCCGACATCCCGTGCTCGGAGAAGCACACCGGCCCGAAATGGAACTGGAGATCCGGCTCGTCGACGTCCGGGCCGGACCGGACGAAGGCGCATGCCTCGGCCCCCGGCGACGTCAAACGACCCCGACGCCCGACCAGCCAGCGGGCCAGCTCCGGCAGCGAGTCGGCATCGTCGAGCGAGCCCTCGAACGGGGTGTCATACATGACCATTGTCACCGGGTGGTCCTGGAGGTTCTCCCCGACGGACCGAGACTCGACCACGGGCTCGATGCCGATCCGGCGAAGGTGCTCGGGGTCACCAATACCGGAGAGTTGCAGCAACTGGGGGCTGCCGTAGGCGCCGGCGGCGACCACCACCTCGGCCCGGGCGGAGACGAGCTCGGTCCTCCCTTCCTTCACGTACTCGACACCGGTGGCGCGCCCGCCCTCGATGAGGACCCGGGTCACCAGTGCATCGGTGACGACTTCCAGCGTCGGGCGGCTCATGGCGGGACGGAGAAAGGCGTCGGCGGCCGACCAGCGCCGGCCGCGTCTCTGGGTCACCTGGAAGAAGCCGGTGCCTTCCTGGACCGCACCGTTGAAGTCGGCGTTTGCCGCGATCCCGGCCTGCATGGCCGCCGCGACGAAAGCCCGGCTCAGCGGGTTGACGACACGCAGATCATCGACCAGCACCTGCCCGGACTCACCATGAAACTCGTCGGCGCCCCTGCTGTTGGCCTCCATCTCCGTGAAGACGGGTAGGACCGATGCCCAGTCCCAACCAACGGCGCCCGCTTCCGCCCAGCCGTCGTAGTCCGACGGACGCCCCCTGATGTAGAGCATGGCGTTCATCGATGAAGATCCACCGAGCATCTTCCCCCGGGGCAGGTAGAGGGAACGGTCGTCGGCACCCGGCTCCGGATCCGTGGAGAAATCCCAGTCGCGTTCGGTCTTGAAGAGTTTGGAGAATGCCGCCGGGATCGCCACTTCCATCGCACGATCGGAGCCACCGGCCTCGAGAAGGACGACGCTGTGACTTGCCGAAAGCCGGTCGGCGAGCACGCACCCTGCCGACCCGGCTCCGATGATCACGTAGTCAGTCACCCGGAATGACAAGCTAGCCAACGGGTGGTTATCTTCGACGTAGGTCCCGGGGTCCGGGCACTATCGAGATTTGAGCGGGAATTGCCGATACAGGGGACATGGCTGTGCAGGTAGGAGGCATCGAGGAGTTCTTCAGGGACCTCCCGGTGGCCCTCTATCGATCCGCGCGTGACGGGACGCTGCTGCTGGCCAATCCCGCGCTCGCCACCCTCCTCGGCTACGAATCGGTCGAGGAGTTGAAGGCGAGCCCGCTCGCCGTCACCAACTACTACGCCGACCCTTCGCAGCGTGAGCTCTGGCTGGAGGAGATCACGGCCAAGGGCAAAGTCGTCGACTTCGACGTCGAACTGGTCCGCAGCGATGGGACCACACTCTGGGTGAGGGACACCGCACGCGCCGTGTTCGACGTGGAAGGCCGGCTCGCATACTGCGAGGGCGCCCTCATCGACGTGACGGAGAAGGCCAAGGCGGAGAAGGCCAAGGACGAGTTCGTCGCCACTGTCTCCCACGAGCTCCGAAACCCATTGTCCGTGCTCCTCGGGCTGGCTCAGGAGCTGGCCGAGGACTACGACGGCTTCACCGACGAGGAGCGGAGGGAGATAGCGTCGGTTCTGGCTCGTCAGGCCGACGACGCATCGTGGATCATCGAAGACCTGCTGGTCGCCTATCGCGGTGACAAGTCGCGGATGGGCTTCCTCCCCGAGCGTTTCGACGTGGCCGACGAGGTCCAGCGCGTCCTCGAGGCGGTCGACCACGACGTCACCCTCGAAGAGGGCGAGAACGTGCCCAACGTGGTGGCCGATCCCCGTCGCACCCGTCAGATACTCCGCAACCTCGTGAGCAACGCCATCAAGTACGGCGGCGACGAGATCGTGGTCAGGACACGCAGGTCGGACAGCGGAGACGCCGTGGAGGTCCTGGTGTGTGACAGCGGGGAGCCGCTGGACCCGACAGAAGCCATCCGGATATTCGAGGCGTTCGAGCGAGGTGGCACGAGCGGCGACGGCAGGTCCATGGGGTTGGGGTTGGCGGTGGCGCGCAAGCTGGCGAACGTCATGAACGGCTCCCTCGAATACGAGCACAACGGTCGTCGTGCCGCTTTCGTGGTCACACTCCCGGCGGCAACCTAACCTCGCTGTCGATGCGCGTACTCGTCACCGGAGGAACCGGGTTCATAGGGAGCCACACGGTCGTCGCCCTGATGGCGCAGGGCCACGAACCGGTGGTGGTGGACAATCTCAGCAACTCCCATCGCTCCGTTGTCCGCAGGGTCGGTGAGATAACCGGCACCGCCCCCGAGTTCCACGAGGCCAGTGTCAACGATCAGGATGCGATGGCCGACCTCGCCTCCACCGGGTTCGACGCCTGCATCCACTTCGCCGCCCTCAAAGCGGTAGGCGAGTCGGTGGAGAACCCGATCCTCTACTACGAGAACAACGTGGGCGGGACCATCGCCTTGCTCGAGGTCCTGCTCGACGCCGGAGTACACAACTTCGTCTTCTCCTCCTCGGCCACCGTCTACGGCGAGCCGACGTCACTTCCATTGCGGGAGGACATGCCGATCGGCACGGCCACCAACCCTTATGGATGGACGAAGATCATGATGGAGCAGGTCCTCAGAGATGTGCAGGTGGCCAACCCCGACTGGAGCGTCTCCCTCCTCCGATACTTCAACCCGGTCGGAGCCCACTCCAGTGGTCTCATCGGAGAGGACCCGCGAGGCGTTCCCAACAATCTCATGCCGTACGTGGCCAAGGTGGCCGCAGGCGAGCTTCCTCGTCTTCGTGTCTGGGGTGGGGACTACCCGACGCCCGACGGGACCGGGATACGGGACTTCATCCACGTGGTCGACCTCGCCGAGGGCCATGTCGTAGCGCTGGACAAGTGCGCCGACCAGCCAGGCGTCCACACCTACAACCTGGGCACCGGCGAGGGCCACAGCGTCCTCGAGGTGGTCAAGACCTACGAGGAGGAGTCGGGCAAGCCCGTCCCGTACGAGATACGCGAACGTCGCGCCGGGGATGTTGCGGCCAGTTGGGCCGATGTGACCAAAGCGGAGAGGGAGCTGGGCTGGAAGACGACCAGGGACCTGGCCGACATGTGCCGCGACTCGTGGCAGTGGCAGCAGAAAGCCCGCTAGTCGCCGCCCGTTAGCCTCCAACGGCACATGAGCACATTGAGCGATCGGGCGCGTCAGTGGATCGACGGCGATCCTGACCAGGCGACCCGAGACGAGCTGGAGGCAGTCCTGGATTCAGGGGACGTCGACGACCTGACCTCGCGGATGGACACGGTGCTTACGTTCGGCACGGCGGGGATCCGGGGCGAGGTAGGGGCAGGGCCCGGACGCATGAACAGGGCAGTCGTGATCCGGACCACCTACGGGCTGGCCCGCTATCTGGGCGAGACCGATCGCCCGGTCGTCCTGGGCTTCGACGCCAGGCCGACCAGCCGCCAGTTCGCCGAGGACACCGCCGGTGTGCTCGCCGCGGCGGGCATCGAAGTCCGGTTCTTCCCCGAGGTGACACCGACGCCACTGGTGGCCTTCACCGCCAAGCACCTGGGAGCGGCGGCTGCCGTGGTCGTCACCGCCTCCCACAACCCGCCGGCGGACAACGGGTACAAGGTCTACGGACCGGATGCGGCACAGATCGTGGCGCCCATCGACGAGGAGATCCAGCTCGGCATGGAGTCGTCACCACCTCCGAAGGACGTTCCCCGGGTCGGTGACGCCTTCGACCCGGGGGCAGACCTGGTGAGACCGGTTCCGTCCGACATCCTCGACGCCTACTGGGAGGAGGTGTCCGCCTTTCGCTCGCGAGCGGCCGGATCCGACCTGCACATCGTGTACACGCCGCTTCATGGAGTCGGCCTGGCGGCGGTCTCCGAGGTCATGCGGCGGGCCGGGCACGTCGGCCTCCACGCGGTGCCAGAGCAGGCCGAGCCCGACGGGACCTTTCCCAC
>JBAVPF010000269.1:0-2314 GCA_049692815.1 Acidimicrobiia bacterium | reverse complement strand
GATCAAGGCTCAAGAAGACGAATCCTGACCGCGGGGGCCATGTGGCGGATACGATCACTCGCAGACTTTCCGCCATAGTCTCGGTCGACGTCGCCGGGTACAGCAGGATGATGGCCCTCGACGAGGTGGGGACGGTGCGTCGTCTCACGGAATACCGGGAGCTGATCTCACGTCTGGTCGAATGCCACGGCGGGCGGGTCGTCGACAATCCGGGGGACAACGCGCTCCTCGAGTTTCCGTCGGCGACCGCGGCTGTGGAGTGCTCGATCGCTGTCCAGGACGAGGTCCGGAAACGCAACACCGCCGCTGAGCGACCCATGGAGTTGCGTATCGGGATCCACCTTGGCGAAGTGATGGTCGAAGACGGTCGCATCTACGGCGATGGGGTCAATGTGGCGGCCCGGCTGGAGGCGATCGCCCCGGTGGGGGGGATCTGCATCTCGAGATCCGTGCACGACCAGGTGGGGTCGAAGCTGGACGCTCAATTCAAGGACATGGGCGAACACCATCTGAAGAACATTCGCCAGCCGGTTCACGCGTTCTCCGTTGGAGGCCCCACGCAGATAGAGAACGTCGCGGGCGTGGTGGCAGGCGACGAGGTCGACGCTCTCGATCAGAGAGCCGTCTGGATTGCGGTCCTCCCATTCGACAACATCGGCAACGACCCTGATCAGGCGTACTTCGCCGACGGAATCACCGAGGACGTCATCACCGGTTTGTCCGGCTACAGATCCCTCCGGGTCACCGCCAGGTCTTCTTCCTTCCGGTACCGAGACTCTGGGCTGCCTGTGCCACAGATTGCCGAGGAGCTAGGTGTGCGCTTCATCCTCGAAGGTAGCGTTCGCAGGGCGGGGAACCGAGTTCGGGTTACCGCACAGCTGATCGAAGCGCCCGACCGGCACCACATCTGGGCCGACCGCTACGACTCCGACCTCGACGATGTGTTCGACGCACAGGACCGCATCACCTCGAGCATCGTCGCCGCCATCGATCCTGCCATTCGCTCGGACCACGTCTCCCGTCCCCATCCCGGGGACTTGACCGCCTGGGACCATGTTCAGCACGGCTTGTTCGAGCAGGGAAAGGCCAAGCCTGCTGCACACAGCGAAGCTCTGCGACACTTCCACAGGGCGATCGAGCTCGATCCAGGCTATGCGATGTCGCATGCCGGTCTGAGCTGGTCTCTGGGCTCGGCAGTGTGGCTCCGGTGGTCCGACGACCCGGCCAAGGACCTCGAGTTGGCCGAAGTGCATGCCAAGCGAGCCGTCGAGCTCGATGATCGCGACGCACTCGGGCATCAGTCACTGGCGTTGGTGGCATACGCGAGGGGCAGGATGGATCTCGTTGTCAAGGAGACCGACCGCGCCATCCAACTGAGCCCGAGTCTCTCCACGGCATACATGTTGGGAAGTGTGGGCCGAAGCCATGGCGGCGACCCCGAAGCCGGCATACCGATGATGACGAAGGCCATCGAGCTCTCCCCGCAAGATCCGTGGATCACCTGGTTCTACGGCGGTCGCGCGATAGGTCATCTCCTGGCCGGGCACTACGAGGACGCGGTTGTCGATGCGCGCCAAGCGGTGAAGACCCGGTACGGGTATCTGATGGGTCGCGTGATCCTCACCGTGGCCCTCGTCCAACTCGGGCGAATGGACGAGGCAGATCAGGAGTTGGCAACACTGCTCGAGATAGACCCTGTATTTCAGACCGACTATCTGAGCCGCTACACGTTCACCGACGAGCAGCGGGAGATGTTCGAGAGCGCGCTGGCGGCCGCCGGCCTGATCAGGTGACCGGGCGCGGCCGCAGGCGCCAGATGAGGATGGCCGCAGCCATCGAGATGATGGCGGCCGTCCAGGTCAACGGCCGGCGCCACGAGTTCGGCAGGGCGAGATCTCCTTCCAGAGATGAAATCACCCTCCACTCGAGGTCGAGCGGGGCACTCATCCGGTCGCCCTCCATCGCCGCCAGCTCGCGGACGATTCTGATCATGGCGACCTGACGGGCCTGGCACTTCAGACAAGTCGTGGCATGTCCGCGGAACGGTCTGATGATGTCCCCGCCGTCAACTGCGCTGTTGGCCACGAAGGGCGCTGCCAGCTCACAGACGACGCTCATGCCGACTCCTCGAGATCCTTGGCGAGACGCGCCCGAGCCCGATGGAGCCGCACTTTCGCCGCCGTGACGGTGATGCCCATCGAATCGGCGATCTCCGCATGCGACCAGCCGTAGATGTCTTTGAGCACGACTACTTCACGCTGGGCTGCAGGCAGCCGGTCGAGGGATCGGCGAAGCCGACCCCGAAGCTCAAGGA
>JBAVPF010000268.1:0-4477 GCA_049692815.1 Acidimicrobiia bacterium | reverse complement strand
CTCGCCGCCCTTGTCGCACACAGGGCAGTCGAGAGGGTGGTTGGCCAGCAGGAACTCGAGGATGGCCTCGTGGGCCTTCTTGACCTCGGCGTTCTCGGTGTCGACCACCAAGCCGTCGCTCACCTGGTTGGTGCACGACGTGACGATCATCGGCCCTCTGGGAGTCTCGATCTGGACCAGGCACATGCGGCACATGCCCACAGGGCTCATCCGCTCGTGCCAGCAGAACCGCGGTATGTAGGTCCCGTTGTCCTGGGCGGCCTTGATGATCAGCTCACCGGCAGCCACCTCGTGCTCGGTGCCATTGATGGTGATCTTCACCAGCTCAGCCATGAATGGCCTCGCTGTTCTTGGTACTCAGTACTTGGTACTTGGTTGGTACCGACGTGGGGGTCGCCCCCCCAGATTTCACAGTCACAATCTCGGTCATGCGCGATCCCCCTCCGACGAGACCCGGTCAGATGATCGCCCATCGGCCGAGGGGTTCGTATCGCGAAGCGAGCGGGGGGCCTGGGGGGTCGCCCCCCCAGATTTCACAGGCCGGTGGACCACGGAGCCGCCCGGGATGACCGCCCAACCCTGCTGCATCGGACAGCCGCCGTTGGAGACGTGGGCCTCGACCTCCTCACGGAAGTAGTCACGCAGGGCCAGAATCGGGGAGACTGCCGAAGGGCCCAGTGGGCAGATGGTCGTCATCTTCGGGGGCCAGCCGAGCCCGATGCTGATCCCGTCGGACACGTCGAGGGCCAAATCGAGATCGACCACCCTGCCCTGGCCCTCCTCTATGCGACGGAGAATCATCTCCAACCAGGTCGTCCCTTCCCGGCATGGCGTGCATTGGCCACACGACTCGTGCGCGAAGAACCTGACCACCCTCTCGGCTGCCTGGACCATGCAGGTGTGATCGTCCATGACGATCACGGCCCCGGATCCCAGCATCGACCCTGCCCCAGCGGTGGCGTCCTTGGTTATCTCCAGGTCCAGGTGCTCGGCGGGGACGAACCAGGGGGCCGAGGCCCCGCCCGGGATCCATGCCTTGAGCTCCCTGTCCTCGCGTATCCCGCCTCCGATGTCGAAGATGAGGTCCCGCCAGGTGATCCCATGTGGCAGCTCATAGTTGCCGGGACGGTTGACATGGCCGGAGAGCGACATCATGAAGGTGCCCGTGTCGGCGCTGTCGCTCAACCCCGTGTACTTCTTCGAGCCCATGGCGAGGATGTGTGGGAGGTTGGACACGGTCTCCACGTTGTTGACGATGGTCGGCATCATGTAGAGGCCTTTGGCCGCTGGAAAATAGGGGGGCTTGAGCCTCGGCTCACCGCGCCGACCCTCGAGGGAGTTGATCAGCGCGGTCTCCTCACCGCAGATGTAGGCGCCCCCACCGAGATGGACGGTCACCTCCAGGTCGTATTCAGACCCGAAGATCCCCCTGCCGAGATAGCCCTTCTCGTACGCCTCGTCGACTGCCTTCTGCACCCGGCGGGCAGGTTTGGGGTACTCACCCCGGATGTAGATGAAGGCGTGATGGACCTCGTTGGCGACGGCGGTGATGATGACCCCCTCGACCATCTGGTGGGGATCTCGCTCCAGCAATTGACGGTCCTTGAACGTCCCCGGCTCCGACTCGTCACCATTGACCACCAGATACGAGGGTCGCGCCGGGGCGAGAAAGCTCCATTTGAGACCGGCCGAGAATGCCGCTCCACCCCGGCCGAGCAGACCGGAGGCCTTGATCTCCTCGACCAGCTCGTCCCGGGTCATGCCAAGAGCGCGTCTCGCCTGTTCGTAGCCATCGGTCGACTCGTACCGCTCCATGGTGTGGGAGTCTGCGGGGTGATCAGTCATCCGCTTGGTCACGACGAGAGTGCTCATGCACCGGCCTCGCTGCCCACGGTGCCGAGCGGTTGGAAGGCCGGATACGGCCCAACGGCCCCGTCGCCTTCGGCGATCGCCCAGTCGAAGCTGCGCTTTCCCCCGAACAAGGACTGCATCTCGTCGCCGCTGGTCACATCGGGCTTGGCCTTCCTCAGCCAGTCGACGAGCTCGCGCGCCTTGTCCGGCGTGACCCCTTCGATGAGCTCGTAGTTGACCTGGACGGCCGGTGCTCCGCCACAGGCCCCGATGCACTCGACGTGCTCCACGGAGAGAAGGCCCTCCTCGTCGGTCTCTCCGTTGGGGACCCCGGATTGGTCTTCGACCGCGTGCAGGACGTCGTCCCCTCCCAGGAGCATGCACGAGATCGACGTGCAGCAGGAGATGAGGTATCGCCCGGTCTTCTCCCGCTTGTACATCGTGTAGAAGCTGGCCACCGACTGGACCTGAGCCGCGGTGAGGTCACACCATTCGGCCACCTCCACCATGCCCTCGTCGGTCAGATGACCGTCCTCGGCCATGGCCAGGTAGAGAAGTGGCATCACGGCCGACCGCTTCTCCGGGTATCGAGAGAGGATCTGGCGTGCCCGCTCCTGAGTGGCCTCCGACCACCGACTCATCTGAGCACCTCGCCACAGGTCCGATGACGGCCGATTGCATGACAGCCGGAGGTCCGATGACCGCCGATTACATCGGCCGTCATCGGTCGACGTCCCCCATGACAGGATCCATGGAGGCGATCGTGGCGATGGTGTCCGCGACGAGGCTGTCGGCCATGGCGATGGGGAGGGACTGCAGGTTGTAGAAGCTCGGGGCCCGGGTGTGCATCCTGTAGGGGGTGGCACCCCCGTCGGAGACGAGGTAACAACCCAGCTCGCCGCGAGGGGACTCGACCGCAACGTAGGTCTCGCCGGCCGGCACCTTGTACCCCTCCGTGAACAGCTTGAAGTGATGGATCAGAGCCTCCATCGACTCGTCGATGCGGGCCCGGGGCGGCGGTGTGATCTTGCGATCCGACACCCGGTAGTCCCCCTTGGGCATGGTGTCCATCACCTGTTCGACGATCTTCAGTGACTCCCGGATCTCTTCGACTCTCACCCGGTAACGGTCATAGACGTCGCCGTTCTCACCCACCTGGACATCGAACTCGTACTGCTCGATGCCCGAGTAGGGGTACGCCTTGCGGAGATCCCAGTCGACTCCCGCCGCCCGCAGCGGAGGGCCGGTGATGGAGAACGCGACGGCCTCCTCGGCGGAGATGACACCCACACCCTGGGTGCGTGCCAGCCAGATCGGGTTCTCCCGCAGCAAATCGTCGTACTGCTGGAGACGAGCGGGGATGTCGTCGAGGATGGCGACGACGTCGTCCTTCCAGCCGGGCGGCAGGTCGGCAGCCACCCCGCCGGGACGGATGTAATTGTGGTTCATCCGCAGCCCTGTCGTCTTCTCGAAGAAGGCGAGGATCGACTCCCGTTCCCTGAACCCATAGATCATCATCGAGAGGGCTCCCACGTCCATCCCGTTGGTGGCCAGCGCCACGAGATGCGACGACACCCGGTTGAGCTCGGTCATCAGAACCCTGATCGCCGCCGCCCTGGGTGGCACTTCCACGCCAAGCAGCCGCTCCACGGCGAGGGAGTAGGCGAGCTCGCCATGGAGCGGCGCGAGGTAGTCCATGCGTGTGACGTTCGTCGGCCCCTGGGAGAAAGTGAGCTGCTCGGCCGTCTTCTCCATGCCGGTGTGCAGATATCCGATGATCGGCTTGGTGCGACGGACGATCTCGCCTTCCAGCTCGATCTGGAGCCTGAGGACCCCATGCGTCGAAGGGTGCTGGGGGCCCATGTTGACCACCATGCGCTCGTCGTAGCCCGCCTCGTCGTCGAACACGTAGTCGTCGCTGACGACCCTCCCGAACTCCTCGTCGAGACGTGCCTGCGACTCCTCCGCTCCGATCTCCTGCGCGCCCTCATCGGTCGGCTGGAACTGGGGCTCTTCGGTGCCTGCCACCCAGAGGTCGAGTTTCTTCTCGTCAGTCACTATTCCACCCTGTGCGAGGCTTTGAACTGGACAGGGACCGACCCGACGCCGAAGTCCTTGCGCAAAGGATGACCCTCCCAGTCGTCGGGCATGAGGATCCTGGTGAGGTCGGGGTGGCCCTCGAAGACGATGCCGAACATGTCGTAGACCTCACGCTCGGCGAAACCCGCACCCGGCCAGATCGGTGTTATGGACGATACGGTGGGATCATCCCGTCCCACGGTGGTGATCATGCGGAGCCTTACGACGTGACTCATCGAAAGGAGATTCGCCACCACCTCATACCGGTCCGGGCGCTGTCGCATCCAATCGACCGCCGTCACGTCGGCGCAGACCTCGAAGCCGGCATCCTTCGCTGCCTGGGCGAAGGCGGCCCAATCCTCGGCGGGTACCCGTGCCACATCCTGGTCGTGCGACTTCTCCCACCCGACCGACTCGAAGGTCTCGGCGAGCTCAAGGAGAATCGGCGGGAGAACGATTCCGTCGTTCTCCAACCTGACTGCATCAGGCGTCACCTCGGGCTCTCCGGTCACCTCGGACGTCACTTGACGATCTCCCATCTCATCGG
>JBAVPF010000267.1:0-11262 GCA_049692815.1 Acidimicrobiia bacterium | reverse complement strand
GGATAGCTGAAGACCAGGCACAACACCGTGGTGATCGCGGCGAGGATGAAGGAACGCAGAAAGATCTCGCCCACCAGGGGCGTGAAGATCTTCTTGTACGAGTTGAGGTTCCAATCCTGAAGCAGTGTCTGGCCTGTTGAGGATCGGCTGGCGAAGGAGTAGACGAACACCAGCACCAGGGGTATGGCGAACAGAAGGATCAGATAGGCATACGCCGGCAAGCCGATCAGGAATCCGCGCCGTGACTCCGCCTTCTCCGCGGCCTTCTCCAACTCCGGTGTGACCGGCGCCTGCGTCATCAGTCGGCCACCAGATTGACCGATTCCGGCCTCCAGCTGACGATCACCTCGTCACCGACCTCGTAGGTGCTGACGTCTGGCCGATTCTCCTCCTTGACCTCGATGGGGGCGTCGAACCCGGCTTCTACGTCGTAGAAGTAGACGTCGCCGTAGTAGGTCCGCCTGCTGACCCTTGCCTTGAAATGGTTCCTCCCTCCACCGGGAGGCTCGTCGGGTCTGTGCAGAACGAGCCGCTCCGGGCGAAGAGCGAGGATCACCGAGCCCTTGGCCGGGTGCTCGGACGGGATGCCCACCTCGACGCCGTTGGCGAGTTTCGCCCTCCCCTGACCCGCCACCTCACCGTGGAGGAGGTTTATGTCCCCGATGAAGTCGGCCACGAAGCGGGATCTCGGTGATTCGTAGATGTCCC
The DNA here is from genome assembly GCA_049692815.1 of Acidimicrobiia bacterium. Classification (GTDB taxonomy): domain Bacteria; phylum Actinomycetota; class Acidimicrobiia; order Spongiisociales; family ZC4RG35; genus JANQRA01. The sequence continues at coordinate 10,554 of JBAVPF010000267.1, read as the reverse complement.
GTGAGTCGCCTACCTGGAGCAGCTGTCCCTCGCTCATCACCCCGATACGATCGGACATGGTCAGGGCCTCTTCCTGATCGTGAGTCACGTAGACGAACGTGATCCCGACACGTGATTGGAGGTCCTTCAGCTCATACTGCATGTTCTGTCGCAGCTTGAGGTCGAGCGCTCCCAGCGGCTCGTCGAGCAGCAGCACCTCGGGCTCGTTGACGAGGGCTCTGGCCAGAGCCACCCTCTGCTGCATCCCTCCTGAGAGCTGACTCGGCTTGGCATCTGCCCTCCGAGTCAGCTGAACCTGGTCGAGCACTCTCCGCACCCGGGTGTCGACATCCGCCCTAGACACCTTCTTCATCTCGAGCCCGAAGGCGACATTGTCGAAGACGGTCATGTGAGGGAAGAGGGCATAGGACTGAAACACCGTGTTGACCGGCCGCTGATTTGGCGGCATGAGCCCCATCTCGTTGCCGTGGATTCGAATGCTGCCCTCAGTGGGGAACTCGAAGCCGGCGATCATCCGCAACGTGGTCGTCTTGCCGCAACCGGACGGGCCGAGGAGCGAGAAGAACTCCCCGTCCTCGATGACCAGGTCGAGTGTGTCCACGGCGACCACATCTTCTCCGAAGCGCTTGGTCACGCCAACCAGCTCGACCGCAGGGTTAGCCATCAGCTCTTCTCATGGACGATCTCTCCTCCAACAATCGTCTTCGTCACCTCGACATCTCTGAAGGCTCCCTCGCGGAGAGGGTCTCGGTCGAGGACTGCCAGGTCGGCGAGCATACCCACGGCCAGTGAGCCGGAGTCCCCCTCAGCGTGGTTGATGTATGCCGAACCCGCGGTGAAGGCGGTCAGGGCGTCGACCGGATCCAGCGCCTGCTCGACGAGCAGCGGGGCCCCACCGTCGGGGCACACCCTGGTGACTGCGACATGGATCTCCTTCATCACGTTGCACGTGGAGACTCCCCAATCGCTTCCCATCCCGAGACGAGCACCGACGGCGAGCAACGAGCCGAAGGGGTACTGCCATCGGTATCGCTCCTCGCCGATGAAGGGCCGGGTCAGCTCGACCTGATAGTCGTCGTTGCACGCCCAGAGTGGTTGCGCGTTGGCGGTGACGCCCAAGGCGGGGAAGCGGGGCACGTCGTCGGGGTGGATCACCTGGATGTGGGCTATGTGGTGTCTGTTCCCGGCGGGCCCGTTTCGGGAGAGCGCCTCCTCCACGGCGTCCAACGCGCTGCGGACGGCGGCATCCCCTATGGCATGGAAGTGGCACTGGAACCCGTGGGCGTCGAGCGCGGCGACGATCTCCCTCAACTCGCCGGGGTCGATGAAGTCGATGCCGCTCGACTCGCCAGGGACACCCCCCTCGATGAGATATGGGGTGAGCATCGAAGCCGTGAAGTTCTCTGCCACGCCGTCCAGCATCAGCTTCACCGACGTGGGGCGGAAACCCGGCGCTCCCCTCTCCCTTCGGGCCAGCAGCTCGTCGACCTGCTCGAGACCCCGCGCCCGGTCCCACCACATGGCGCCCACCACCCGGCCCACCAGCTTGCCCTCCCCGGCGACACGCAGGTACGCCTCGTGGACCCTCTCGTCCACGATGGCGTCCTGCCAGCCGGTTATGCCATATCGGAGCAGCTCCTCCTGCCCGCGCACCAGCCCGGCCACCATGTCATCGACGGTGTCGGGAGGCGCATGACGCTCGACGAGCTTCACGGCTCCCTCGTGAAGAGTCCCCTGAGCCGCTCCTCGCTCATCACGCTCTATCCGCCCATCCGGCGGATCGGGCGTCGTGGGCTCGATGCCGGCCAGCTCCAGCGCCATCGAGTTGGCCCAGGCGCCATGCCCGTCTGTGTTGACGACCAGCGCAGGACGATCGAAGACGGCCGAGTCCAGCAGCTCTTTCGAGGGGCAGCCGCCTGTGAACCACGACTGTTGCCAGCCTGCGCCGATGACCCACGTCAGATCGGGGTGTGCCCTCGCATACTCGCCGACACGGGCCACCGCCGAGGCGGCGTCGCCACAGCCTTCGAAGTGAAGGCGCAGCTTGTCCAGCCCGCTGCTCGCCGGGTGGACATGGGCGTCGATAAACCCGGGTGTGGCCAGGGCCCCGTTGAGGTCGACGACCTCGGTCTCCGGCCCCATCGACGTGAGGGCTTCCTCACCGAGGGCGACGATGCGCCCGTCTTCACAGGCCAAGGCGTCCACGAAGAGACGCGTCGGGTCCGCCGTGAAGAGACGGCCCCCGGTGATCACGAGGTCGGCTGTCATGCGCAGGGAGTATGCCCTCGATGCGTCACACCCTCGTCCGCAACTACTCTCCCGCGCATGGGATCCTTCTGGCACCCGTTCGCCGACATGTCCAAGGTGCAGCATGCGCCTTTCATCGTGGATCACGGCGAGGGCATCTACGTATACGACGAGGAAGGCAGGCGCTATCTGGATGCCGCGGCCTCCCTCTGGTACATGAACGTCGGCTATGGCCGCGACGAGATCATCGAGGCTATGGACGCGCAGGCGCGGCGCATGCCCGCCTTCCACGCCTTCATCGACTACGCGACCCGACCCCCGATGGAGCTGGCGGAGCGGATCGCCGGGGTCAGCCCCGACCCCGGATCCAAGGTCTTCTTCGGATCTGGCGGCTCCGATGCCGTCGACACTGCGGCCAAGCTCGCCCGCCGCTACTTCAACGCCATCGGTCAGCCGGAGCGGACGGTGTTCATCGCCCGGGAATGGGGCTACCACGGTATGCACACGTACGGCACCAGCCTCGGTGGGATGGAGCCCAACCGCGTCGGGTACGGAGGCGATCTGGTGGCCGACGTCGTCAGCGTCCCCCACGACGACGCCGAGGCGGTGGAGAAGGCGATCGACCATGCCGGCGCGGAGCGGATCGCCGGGATCTTCGTGGAGGCGGTCATCGGAGCTGGAGGGATCCGCCCGGTGCCCGCCGACTATCTGACCCGGGTTCGAGATGCGATCCGGCAGGCGGGCGGGGTCTACGTCTCCGACGAGGTCATCACCGGCTTTGGGCGCATAGGAGACTGGTTCGCAGCCAACAAGTACGGCCTGGAGCCCGATCTGATCACGTTCGCCAAGGGCGTGACCTGTGGCTATGCCCCCCTGGGGGGTGTCGTCGCCGCCCCCCACATAGCAGCGCCGTTCTTCGACACGCCGGGTCTGATCTTCCGTCACGGCTACACCTACTCCGGTCACTCGACGGCCTGCGTCGCCGGGCTGGTGGTGATGGACATCCTGGAGCGGGAAGGTCTCATCGAGAGGGCTGCCGCCTTGGAGGATGAGATCTACGAAGCGCTCCTCCCCCTCGAGGAGCTGGACGTGGTCGCGTCCATCAGACGTGGCGTCGGCGCCCTCGCCGCCATCCAGCTCGAGATCGGTGACGACGAGACTCTCCCGTACCGCGCAGCCACGGCCTGCCGGGAGGCAGGGGTCCTCACCCGGGCCGTGGGCGGTGGCGGGTTGCAGGTCTCCCCGCCCCTGATCATGAGTCCGGAGCAGGTCACCGAGATGGCCGAGCTGTTCGAGGCAGGTCTCCGCAGTCTGTGAAGCAGATCCCGTTCTGGGTGGACGACCATCCTCGACCCGGGGACCTGACCACCGACCCGCCCCCGGAGACGGACTACCTGATCGTCGGCTCGGGCCTGACCGGGCTGTCGGCAGGCCTGCGTCTCGCCGGAGCTGGAAAGACGGTGACGGTCATCGACGAGGGTGAGATAGCCGGCGGCGCCTCGTCCATCAACGGAGGGATGGTCTCACCGGACGTCAAGGCCGGGGTCGACTCGGTGGCAGAGAGATACGGCCCCGAGATCGCCACCGAGATGTGGGCCTCGACTGTGAGGTCCGTCGAGCTGGTTAGGGACTACGCCACTCGACCCGGGGTCGACGCCCTCATCCACGACGCCGGCATGGCTGCGCTGGGCCGCGGCCCGAAGGCGTTGCAACGCTTCCAGCAGCACGTCGATGCGTACCGGGCGAAGTTCGGCGTGGAGTGGGAGGTCGCTCAGGGCCCTGAGCTGGCCGGCATCGTCGGCGGCGATCACTTCACCGTGGCCATGTACGAGCCCGAGGGATTCGGGGTGCACCCGGCCCGCCTCGTGTTCGGGCTCGCGCGTGAGGCCCAACACGCAGGCGCCCTCCTCGTTGACCACTGTGCGGCGGTCGAGACGTCACCGGCCGGGAACGGGTTCTCCGTCACCACCACGCAGGGGACGATCACCGCGGGCGACGTCATCCTCGCAACCAACGGATACACGACCAGGAGGCCATCGCGTGATCTGGCACGGCTCATCGTGCCCGTCGGCTCCTACATCGTCGTCACCGAGCCGATCGGGAAGGAAGCCGCCGACCTCGTCTTCCCGAGAGGCGCGATGACATACACCCGGAAGCGTCTCCTCCACTACATGCGGCGAACCCACGACGATCGGATCCTGCTGGGGGGCCGGCGCAGCCTGCACACGGGGCTCGATCTCGAAGAGTCGGCCCAGGATCTGCGGAAAGCGCTCATCACCTACTGGCCTCAACTCGCCGACGTCCCGCTGAGCCACGTTTGGGGCGGGCAACTGGCCGTTCCATTCGACCTCACCCCACACATCGGCAGGGTCGACGGGATGTGGTACGCCCTGGGATACGCCGGACATGGTGTGGGCCTCTCCAGTCAGTTGGGCTATGAGCTCGCCGGCATGCTGCTCGGTGAAGACCCGCCGAGCGTCTACAGCCGCATTCCTCATGATCGGAGGTTCTTTCATCGCGGCGGACGACCCTGGTTCCTCACCCCGGCGTCGGTCCTGTACCGCACCCTCGACCGGGTCGGCATGTGAGCCTTCTCCCCACCTGGGGCGTAGCATCGTCCCGGTGACACACGCCTGGCGTGACAAGCTGATCATCTGCGCACCCTTCGTGGCCCTCATCCTGCTGAGACTCATCACTCCCGCAGGCGACTCCCCGACCTTCTGCCCGTTCGCTCTCTGCACCGGGACGGCCTGTCCCGGTTGCGGCATGACCAGGGCGGCCTCGGCCCTCGTCCGGGGAGACGTCCGACAGGCCTTCACCTACCACCCACTGGTCCTCGCAATGGGTCTCGAGCTGCTTGTCGGGTGGGGATGGTTCGTCTTACGCCGCACCGGCCGTATCGGCCCCATGAGCAACCGGACGCTCAACCTGACACTCGTCGTGACCGGGGTCGCCCTGGTGGCGGTCTGGATCGTGAGGCTGGCGACGGGGACCCTTCCCCCCGTGTGATCAGTTGATCACAAGGGCGGGGTTGGTCCTGATCCTGGGCCGCTTCTCGATCACAGCTGCCGCGAGTGCGTCGAACGCCGTCTCCGCCTCCGAGCCGGGGGCAGCGAGAACGACCGGACGACCCTCATCGGCGCCCCGGCCCATCTCGGGCAGGAGAGGGACCCGCGCCATGAGCTCCACCCCGAGCTCGTCGGCCAGGATCTGGCCCCCACCCGAGCCGAATAGCTCGTAGCGGGTGCCGTCGTCCCCGGTGAACCAGGACATGTTCTCCACCACGCCGATCACCTCCTGATCGACCTCTTTGGCCATGAGCGCAGCCCGTCTCGCCACCCTCTGTGCGGTTGGCTGTGGGGTGGTGGCCACGACGACCTGAGCCCTGGGGAGGAACTGCGCCATGGAGATGGCGATGTCACCGGTCCCCGGCGGCATGTCCACGATCAGGAAGTCGAGGGAATCCCAGAACACGTCCTTGAGGAACTGCTCGATCGCCTTGTGCAGCATCGGGCCCCGCCAGATCACCGCTTTGTCCTCGCCGACGAAGAAGTCCATCGACATGACCTTCACCCGGTGGGCGACCGGGGGAACGATCATGTCCCCGACCATTATCGGTGGGGTCTCGACGCCCAGCATCGCCGGGATCGAGAAACCCCAGATGTCGCCGTCGACGATCCCGACCAGCTTTCCGGCGCGGGCGAGGGCAACCGCGAGGTTCGCCGAGATGGACGACTTGCCCACCCCTCCCTTGCCCGACGAGATGGCGATGGTCCGCGTCGCGGAGCCCGGCTCCCCGATCCCGGGCCCTGCCTTCTCCTTGAGATCGGCCATCCATGTCGAGACCTCTTCTTCACCCATCAGCTCGATGTTCACGTCGGCGCCCGTTGCAAAGGGAGCGAGCACCTCCTGGAGACGGTCATTCAGTGAGGCAGGAGGCCCGGCCGGCAGCAGAAGATCCACTTTCACACCACCGGTCATCTTCTTGGCAACACCCTTGACCAGGCCGAGCTCCCCGAGGGTTCGCCCCACGAGCAAAGGCGACTCGATCGACGCGACAGCGTCGGTTAGCTGTGTCTGGTCGGCCATCTGAATCTCCTACGGCGACAGTGGTTAGAAGACCGTCGAAACTATAATTCCGGAGCACTCCTACCCATCATGGACACCAAGACACTCGACAGCCGCATCTCGGACCTCACCTCCTCTCTCGGTGACCCGACCAGACGTGCGATATACATAGCCGTCCGCGAGTCGGCGGAGCCTCTGACAACTTCCAAGGTGGCCACGCTGTTCGACATCCACCCCAACGTCGCCCGTCATCATCTGGATCGTCTAGCCGACGACGGTTACCTCAGGGTCAGCCACCAACGCCGCTCCGGGGGGCCTGGTGCCGGAAGGCCGGCCAAGACCTACGAGGCGACCAGCAAAGAAGTCAGCGTCCACTTCGCACCACGCAGATTCGAGATGCTCGTGGAGATGCTCTTCAAGGTCATCGAGGAGCTCTCGCCACCCGACGTCTCCGACATCGCGGAGAAAGTCGGCCGTACCTACGGGCGGCAGCTGGCGGCAGAGATCGGCGGACCTGACCAGCCCGGCTATGACGAGGCAGTGCAGGCGGTCGCCAGCGCCATGACAGGTCTCGGCTTCTCGGTTGATCCCGACGTCGAGGGTCAACGTCTCCTCACCTCGCATTGCCCTTTCGGTGAGACGGCTACCAGCCACCCGGAGGTCATCTGCTCTCTGGACCGCGGGATAGTGGCCGGGCTCTTCGGGGCGTTGTCCGTGCCCTGCAACCCGGTGGTGTTCCCCCACACGGAACTGGATGACGACTGCGTCACCCGGGTGCCGGTGACTATCGGCGGCTGAGGCCCTCCGGCCTTATCGCCTTTGGAAAGGAGCGACGGTCTTGCGTCACGTGCGGAATGGTGCTGTATCCCCGCGTCGTTAGTCTCAGTGAGAGAGATTTCACCATATCCGAGAGGCTGAAATGACCAATGATCCCTTCCAGCCGAGCGCCACGCTGGAAACGCCGCTGGGGACCCGTCGAATCGCCCGCCTCGATTCGATCGAAGGAGTAGAACGACTCCCTTACTCGATCCGGGTCCTGCTCGAATCGGCACTCCGCAACCTCGACGGAACCGCCGTGACGGAAGCCGACGTCCGTGAGATAGCGAACTACGACCCAGCCGATGTCGGTGAGACCGAAATCCCATTCATCCCGGGCAGGGTCGTGCTCCAGGATTTCACGGGAGTGCCGGCAGTGGTCGACCTGGCCGCGATGCGATCGGCGATCGTGAGGATGACCGATGACGAGGGATCGGCGCAGAAGGTGAACCCACTCATCCCGGCCGATCTGGTGATCGACCACTCGGTGCAGGTAGATGCCTTCGCCAGGCCCGATGCACTCGTGATCAACTCGGCAAAGGAGTTCGAGCGGAACCAGGAGCGCTACGAGTTCCTCAAATGGGGCCAATCGGCCTTCGCCAACTTCCGCGTCGTGCCACCCGCAACCGGGATCGTGCATCAGGTGAATCTCGAGTATCTGGCCAAGGTGGTCTGGGACGATGGTGAGAGCCTCTTCCCGGACAGCCTCGTCGGGACCGACTCACACACCACGATGATCAACGGGTTGGGTGTGGTCGGATGGGGCGTCGGCGGCATCGAGGCGGAGGCCGCCATGGTGGGCCAGCCCATCTACATGCTCCTCCCCGAAGTCGTCGGGTTTCGCCTGACCGGGCGTCTCCCCGAGGGTGCCACCGCCACCGACCTCGTGCTCAAGGTGACCGAGATGCTCCGCAACCACGGCGTCGTCGGAAAGTTCGTCGAGTTCCACGGTCCCGGGCTCGACGACATGCCCCTGGCCAACCGCGCCACCATCGCCAACATGGCGCCCGAGTACGGAGCCACCGTCGGCTTCTTCCCCGTCGACGACCAAACGCTCCGCTATCTCCGGCTGACAGGGCGCGACGACAAGCTGATCGACACGGTCGAGCAGTACTACAAGGAGCAGGGCCTATGGCGCGACACATCCCACGAGATCGAGTACAGCGCCGACCTCGAGCTCGACATGTCGACCGTCGAGCCCGCCCTGGCAGGGCCAAAACGACCTCAGGACCGGATCGAGCTCTCCGCCATGAAGGACCAGTGGCACGCCGACCTCACCAACACCTTCGGCCGCAACGGCGGGTCCAAGGCCTCCACCGTCGTCAGCTGGGAAGACGAGGGAGGCTCCGCGGAGGAGACGCTGGCCGCACAGAGCTCCAGCCTCGTCGAGTACGGGGGGAGCACCTTCACCCTGAAGGACGGCGACGTCGTGATCGCCGCCATCACCTCGTGCACCAACACCTCCAACCCCGATGTGATGGTCGCCGCCGGCCTGGTGGCGCGAAAGGCCCGGGAGCGAGGCCTGGAACGACGTCCTTGGGTGAAGAGCTCACTGGCTCCCGGCTCGAAGGTGGTGACCGAGTACCTGACCGAGTCCGGTCTTCTCGCCGACCTGGAGGAGCTCGGCTTTGGCGTCGTCGGCTATGGCTGCACGACCTGCATCGGCAACTCCGGCCCGCTCCCACAGCCGATCTCGGAGGCAATCCACGCCCATGACCTGGTGTCGGCGGCGGTGCTCTCCGGCAACCGGAATTTCGAAGGCCGCATCTCTCCCGACGTGAGAGCCAACTACCTGGCGTCGCCTCCTCTGGTGGTGGCCTATGCACTAGTGGGAACGATGGACTGGGATCCGGTGAACGAGCCGCTGGGCACCGACTCCGACGGCAAGGACGTCTTCCTCAGGGACATCTGGCCGGGTCAGCACGAGATCGCCGCCATCGTTTCGGAGAGCGTCCATCGCAGCCAGTTCGTGGACAAGTACGGAGACGTGTTCACCGGGTCGGAGGAATGGCGGGACATCTCCACGTCCGGATCCGACCTGTATCGCTGGAACGAGTCGTCCACCTATGTTCAAGAGCCTCCCTTCTTCACCGACCTGACCTCGGAGGTCAACCCCATCGAGCCGATCAGGGGCGCCCGCGTCCTGGTGAAGCTGGGGGACTCGGTCACCACCGATCACATAAGCCCGGCGGGTTCGATAGCCGTCGACTCCCCGGCGGGCCGGTATCTGGTGGAGAATGGCGTGCAGCCGGCGATGTTCAACAGCTACGGATCGCGCCGCGGCAACGACCGGGTCATGACCCGGGGAACCTTTGCCAACATCAGGGTCCGCAACCAGCTCGCCCCGGACACCGAAGGTGGCTGGACGACCGACTTCACGGACGGCAAGGTCAAGTCGATCTACGAGGCGGCGCTCTCCTACTCCGAGGCGGGTATCCCCCTCGTTGTGCTGGGCGGGACCGACTACGGCATGGGTTCGTCCCGTGACTGGGCTGCGAAGGGGACTTTTCTGCTCGGTGTGAAAGCGGTGATCAGCAAGTCGTTCGAGAGAATCCACCGCTCCAACCTGGTGATGATGGGGGTCCTGCCTCTCAACTTCGTCGAGGGTGAGGACGCTTCGACACTGGGGCTGGACGGAACCGAGACGTTCGACATCGCGGTCGACGATGGGCTGGAGCCCCGTCATCGAGTCCAGGTGACGGCAACAAGGGTCGACGGGACGACGGTCGAGTTCGAGACCATCGCCCGGGTCGACACACCCATCGAGGTCGAGTACCTCCGCAACGGTGGCATCCTTCACTACGTGTTGAGGAGACTTGCCGCTGGTTGACACAGAAGCGGGGCCGCTGCCCCGCCCCACCATGCGGCTCACCGGTGTGTTCGTGGCCATCGTGGCCCTGGGGCTGCTGATCGCAGGGCTCGTGAAGTCTGATGACGCCTCGGTGGCCGCGGTCGGCGGGAAGGCCCCCGACTTCACGGTGGAGGTGATCGAGGGCGGGACCTTCACCCTGTCCGCGGCCCAGGGCCAACCGGTGGTCCTCAACCTCTGGGCGTCGTGGTGCCAACCCTGCCGGGAGGAGATACCCGACATCTCGGCCTGGGCCGCTGCCCACCCCGAGGTCAAGGTGGTCGGTGTCGCCGTCGACGACGCGGAGGAGGACTCACGCCGATTCGCCGGAGAGATCGGCGCTTCCTATCCCCTCATGCTGGGGACCCAAGAGGTGTCGGACGCATACCCGCATTTCGGGCTGCCCGTCACCTACGTGATCGACGACCGTGGCATGATCACCCAGTATTTCAACGGGATCGTCGACCAAAACGTGCTCGACGACCTCCTCGCAACCACCTGAGGGGGTTCTCTGCAAACCTCCGGTAGTTAGCCCCATATATGGGGCTAACTACCGGAGGTTTGCAGAGAACCCC
>JBAVPF010000266.1:0-3046 GCA_049692815.1 Acidimicrobiia bacterium | reverse complement strand
GAGTTCGATGGGGTCGCCAACGCTTTCGACGCCGCTGCCTCACTCGGCGAGGCCGCCCAGTTGACCAAGCAGATGGAGGGCATACTCGCCCGAGACCTCCCCTATATCGTGCTCTTCCGGACCCCGGTGACCGAAGCGCATTACGCCCGCATGCAATTCCCGGTCGAATCGATCATGGGTGGTCACGCCGGCCTCCCCAAGGGATGGCCCAACGCCGTCGTAGTCGGCGAGTGATCCGTGTCCCGGCCGTCGAGGGCCGATCGCACCGACCGCGCAAATACTTGCCATTTGGGGCCGTCGGTCGTTTCATCGCGGCAATGGGCCGGATCCGCCGAATCGTCTTTCCCTTGGTAGGGGCTCTCCTCGTCTCGTGCTCGGCTTCGGCGGTGAGCACCGGGCTGCCCCGGCCGGAGGTCTCGACTCTGACACCCACGACGGTCCCGCCGACCACCACGACGACGCTCGACCCGGCCGTCGTGATGTCGACCGAGTGCCCGACATCCTTCTGCCTCGTCTACGAGATAAGACCCGAGGCAACGTGGTCGGACGGCAGCCCGGTGACCGCAGCCGATTTCGCCCGGACTGTCGAGGTATTCCGCGAGCAGGGCGCCGGCGCCGGCTACGACCTCATCTCCTCCGTCGACATGATCGACACCAAACGACTCCGCGTGGTCTTCGACGCTCCCTACGGGCCCTGGCAACAGCTCTTCGGCCGTCTGATCCCGGCGAAGGCGACCGACCTGGAAGTGCGCACGATGGCGAACACCGGGCCGTTCGAAATGGTGGAATGGGTGCCGGGGGAGAGGATCGTGCTCAACCGTCATCCCGACTGGTGGGCCGGCGCCGATCCGCTCTCCGGCAGTCCGATCGGCTCGATCACGAATATCACGTTCGTCTTCATGCCCGATCCGGCCGAGATGGTCTCCGCTCTCGAGGACGGCACCGTCGACATGATCACGATTCGCCCCGACGCGGCCACCATGGAGGAGGTCACCGGTATCGACGATGTGGACTACAGGCTGTCCCCCGGGCCGTTCTGGGAGCACATCGACTTCCACAACGAGGACACCTTGCTGCGCGAGCACTGGCTCCGTCAGGCGATCGCGCTGGCCATCGACCGGGAGAAGCTCCTCGACCAGACGGTGAGGTTGATCGATCCGGGCGCATCTGGCCTGGACAACACGATGTGGATGTCGGGAACCGAGTGGTACGAGCCCCATTACGAGTCGCGATACGACCCCGAGGCGTCCGAGCGCCTTCTGACCGAGAACTCGTGCTCCCGGGGCCAGGACGGGATCTACGAGTGCGCCGGGAGGAGACTCTCCTTCGTCTGGGCCTCGACCAACGACGACCCGGCGAGACAGGCCATTCTCGACTCGGTCCGTGAGGATCTGGATGCGGTGGGGATCGAGGTGGTCCCGGAGTTGAGGACACCGTCGGCCTTCGTCAATCGCGATTTCTTGTTCGGTGGCCCCAACGTGTGGCAGCTCATCAACTTCTCGTGGAGGGCCCCGATCGACCCGTCTGACGCGGAAGAGCGCTATCTGTGCGCCGACAACGATCTCAACGTCAACCGCTATTGCTCGGCAGACGTGGAACGGCTCGTCCAGTCGGCGGAGGGGATCGTGGATCCAGAACAGCGGGCCGCAGTGCTCAACCAGGCCGACGAGGCTTATCTCGCCGACGTGCCCTTGATCCCGCTCTACCAGAAGCCGACTCTGCTGGCGTGGCGGTCGGGGATAGCAGGGCCCGCGCCCAACTACTCGGCGTCCACCGACCTCTGGAACGTCGGGTCCTGGACGGGGGCGGAGTCGATAGTCGTCGCCCTCCCGGCAGAGCCCGGCGCCCTGGACCCGCTCTCTTTCTCCGACGACAGCGCAAACGTCATCATGTCCGCCCTCTTGTACGGTGCGTTCGGGATGAACGCCTCCCTCCAGAACGTCCCCGCGCTCCTCGACTCGGTCACGGTGTTGGGGGGCTGATGCCCGGGCCCCTGGAAGGAGTCGTGATAACGGAGCTGGCCGGGCTGGGGCCTGCCCCATTCGCCGGCATGGTCCTGGCCGACCTCGGTGCCCGCGTGCTCCGGATCGATAGGCCGCCCGGATCGGCGGGTCTCTTCCCCCACTCGCCTAACGACCTGCTCGACAGGGGAAGGGAGTCCTTGGCCGTGGACCTCAAGAAGGCCGAAGGTGTCGAGGTCGTCCTCCGTTGCGTCGAGGTGTCCGACACCCTCATCGAGGGGTTTCGCCCGGGTGTCACCGAGCGTCTTGGGCTGGGGCCGGCGGAGTGCCTGGCTCGAAACAAGTCACTGGTCTACGGGCGCATGACGGGATGGGGTCAGGATGGCCCGCTGGCGAGCAGGGCCGGCCACGACATCGACTACATCGGCGTCTCCGGGGTCCTGCACTCGATCGGGCCCGCCGACCGTCCCGTGCCCCCTCTGAATCTGGTCGGTGACTTCGGCGGGGGCGGGATGCTCCTGGTGGTCGGGGTGCTCGCCGGAATCGTCAATGCGAGGGCAACCGGTGTCGGGCAGGTGGTCGACGCGGCGATGACCGATGGCTCCGCGCTGTTGTCGACCTCACATCACGGGTACATGGCGGACGGATGGTGGGCGCCGAGACGCGACTCCAACCTCCTGGACGGGGCGGCACCGTTCTACTCGGTCTACGAGACGTCCGACGGGGGTCATGTGGCCGTGGGGGCCCTCGAGCCCCAGTTCTTCAACGCCCTTCTCGGAGGTCTTGGCCTCGACATGGAGCATGTCGGCGCCCAGAACGATCGTGAGGGCTGGCCGGCGATGCGCGCCCTGTTCGCCGAGCGTTTCCGCACCAGGACGAGGGACGAGTGGGCGGAGCACTTCGGCGGCACCGACGCCTGCGTCGCTCCGGTCCTCTCCATGACCGAGGCGCCACGCCATCCCCACAATCGGTTCCGCCGAACCTTCGTCGAAGTCGACGGGGTGACCCAGCCTGCCCCGGCGCCCCGGTTCAGCGAGACCCCGGCCCGCATCTCCCGTGGCCCGGTCGCCCCCGGTGTTGACACG
>JBAVPF010000265.1:0-2384 GCA_049692815.1 Acidimicrobiia bacterium | reverse complement strand
CTCGAGCCGTCGTGGGCCTGGCCCAAGCCGCTGCAGCGGCCCCATCCGCCGATCGTCATGGGCGCGGCGCCTGGGCCAAAGACCCTGGAGGACATCGTGGAGTACTGCGACGGCTGGATCCCCCTTGCCGGACGCCACGACATCGCGGGGCAGGTGGCCAAGGTTCGCGAAGCCGTGGCCGCGGCGGGGCGTGACGCGGACGCATTCGAGGTGACCGCCTACGGCGCCAAACCCGAGAACCTCGAAGAACTCGGGGCGGCGGGCGTGGACCGCGCCGTCTTCAACCTCCCACCACGCGGCCCCGACGTGGTCATCCCCAAACTCGACACCTGGGCCAAATCGCTTTCCTAATGCATGGAACGCCAGATGTGGCGCTCCATGCACCGGGAAACGGACCCCTTCCATCCCGACGGATGATTGGGCATCCTCGACCGCGTGGCACAAGGGGAGAAGAAAGCCTTCGAGTTCGCCGCGTCGAACAACGGTGTGCTGACTCGGAGCCAGGCAATTGCCCTCGGTATGAGTCCTCGTACTCTCGATCGCCGGATAGCGGAAGGACGGCTCATCCAGGTCACCCGCCAGGCCGTAGTGCTGCCGGGAGTACTTCTCAGTGAACGGACCCTCCTTGCCGCCGCCACCACCGCTCTCCCAGCGGTTGTGTCACATCAGTCCGCTGCTCGAATGCACGGTGTCGAGCTGAAACGGCCCCGCGGCCAATCGGTGACCGTACCTGTCCGTCGTTCGAATCGATTTCCCGACGTAACGGTCCATCAGTTGACAGATCTCGTCGATGACCACGTGACGAGGCGCGACGGATTACCGGTGACGACCGCCACGCGGACTGTGGTCGACCTCGCCGCCGTGGCGTCCTCGAAGAACTTGGCGATGGCACTCGACCAACTACACCGTCAGGGCGCCACGTCGTACGAGAGCGTCGCCGACCTCCTCGGCTCGCTTGCGCGCAAGGGAAAGCCGGGAGTGGCGCGATTGAGAGGCCTGTTGACGATAAGAATGGGCCGCCCATTGGTCACCGAAAGCGCATTGGAGAGTCTGCTGCTCGACGTGATCGTTGAAGGCGGCCTCCCCGTGCCCACCACTCAGTTTCATCCTCCGTGGTTGCGACGCATCAATGGCCGGGTCGACATGGCATATCTCGATCAGAACCTGATCATTGAAGCCGACTCACTCAGATGGCATGGCACGGCAAGTGCGTTCCAACTGGACCGGCATCGGGACAATCTGGCGCAGCTGGCCGGGTGGATGGTGCTCCGATTCACGTGGGAGGATCTGAAGAGCCAGCCGTCCTACGTCGTCGATTCGGTGAAGCGCGCCCTTGCCGTGCGCAGCCAGCGCCACATTCGGCGCTCCCTGCATTAGGAAGCAAGAAAGGGGCCCGGGAGGGCCCCTTTCTTCACTAGGTGTGGGTTGGGTTAGAAGTCCATGCCTCCGCCGTGGTCGTGGCCACCGGCCATAGCCGGAGTGTCCTCCGGCTGCTCGGCGACCAGAGCCTCGGTGGTGAGCAAGAGCGCTGCGATCGAAGCCGCGTTCTGCAGTGTCGAGCGCGTCACCTTCGCCGGGTCGATGACCCCTGCGGCCAGAAGGTCCTCGTAGACCCCGGTCGCAGCGTTGAAGCCGTAGCTGGCTACCTCGGCACCACGCACCTGCTCGACGACGACTCCGCCTTCGAAGCCGGCGTTGACCGCGATCTGACGGATCGGCTCCTCCATCGCCTTGCGGACGATGTTGCGGCCGGCCTTCTCGTCATCCGACCCGCCACGAACCTTCTCCACCGCAGTCTGGGCCCGAAGAAGTGCCACACCGCCACCAGGGACCACGCCCTCTTCGACGGCGGCCCGAGCAGCCTGGACGGCGTCCTCGATGCGGTGCTTCTTCTCCTTGAGCTCCACCTCGGTGGCGGCTCCTGCCTTGATGACCACGACGCCACCGCTGAGCTTGGCGAGCCGCTCCTGGAGCTTCTCACGATCCCAGTCGGAGTCGGTGTTCTCGATCTCACGCTCGATCTGGGTGATACGAGCCTTCACATCGGCCTCGGAACCCGCGCCGTCGATGACGGTGGTGTTGTCCTTGGCGATGACCACCTTGCGAGCACGGCCCAGCAGTTCGGTCGTGACGTTCTCGAGCTTCAGGCCAACCTCTTCGGAGATCACGGTGCCGCCGGTGAGGATGGCGATGTCCTGAAGCATCGCCTTGCGACGCTCGCCGAACCCGGGAGCCTTGACGGCGACCGAGTAGAAAGTGCCGCGGATCTTGTTGACCACCAGGGTCGCCAGAGCTTCGCCCTCGACGTCTTCGGCGATGACGAGCACGCCCTTGCCGGTCTGCATGACCTTCTCCAACACGGGGACCAGGTCGTTGACCGAGGT
>JBAVPF010000264.1:0-2714 GCA_049692815.1 Acidimicrobiia bacterium | reverse complement strand
CGCTGGGTACGCGTGGCTCGTACCCAGCGTTCACAGAACGGTGGAATGATCCGAGAGCGGTACCGTTGACATCACCACATGACCGCCATCCGTGATCTCGTGCCGCTTCGCTTCCCATGGGACGGCTTCGACCCGTTTCTGTTCACGGTCCATCACGTCGACGACTACCCGGCCGGAAACGATGAGCTGGGCCCGGCAGTCCCTGTTCGCGGCAGGAACCTCGGCTCCGACTTCTCCTACCTGGACGGCTGGAGCATGTATCACGGGGTGACCGTCCCGGGGTTCCCCCAACATCCCCACCGGGGCTTCGAGACCGTCACCGTGGTGCGGAGAGGGTACGTCGATCACTCAGACTCTCTTGGCGCCACGGCCCGCTACGGCGAGGGTGACGTGCAGTGGCTCACTACGGGTAGCGGCATCATGCACGCCGAGATGTTCCCGCTTCTCGACCGGGGGGCCGACAATCCCCTCGAGTTGTTTCAGATCTGGCTGAACCTGCCGCCCGAGTCGAAGATGGTCGACGCCTACTTCGGGATGCTGTGGAGCGAGGCCATCCCCACCGTTTCCCCGGCGGCGGGGGTGTCGGTCGACGTGATGGCCGGGCGCATCGGTCCTCATGTGCCTCCGTCTCCGCCACCTGACAGCTGGGCCTCCCGGGGCGACACCGACTTCGCCATCTGGCTGATCCGGCTCCAGCCGGGCTCGGCATATGAGTTGCCTCCCACGGAGGAGAGCACCAACCGAACGCTGTACTGCTTCATCGGCGACGACGTGACCCTCGACGGGACGGCGGTGACGGCTGACATCGGGGCACGTCTCCGACCCACGACGAGCCCGATCCTGAGGGCCGGAGACGGTCCGGCCGAGTTCTTGATGCTCCAGGGCCGTCCCATCGGCGCACCCGTCTTCCAGATGGGGCCGTTCGTCATGAACAGCGCCGAAGAGCTTCGCCAGGCAGTGGAGGACTACAGGGCAACCGGTTTCGGAGGCTGGCCTTGGTCCCGACCGGATCCGGTCCACGACCGGGGTGAGGGCCGGTTCGCCCTCCACGCCGACGGCCGCGTGGAGCATCGGGACCGCCAATCCACCCTTCTGTGAACGCTGGATACGCGTGACGCGTACCCAGCGTTCACAGAATGGGTTAAGGACGTTCGCGACGATGGCCGGCCGCCACTTCCTCCAATGCTGACCTGTCCAGCTGGTCGGCCGGTATCGCTGCTGCCCGGACCGGCGTCAAAGCGGTGACTGTTGCCGTGGCTCGGCCCCCCTCCAACACGGCGCGCTCCCCGACGATGGCGCCCGGCCCCAGCTCGGCCACGTCGGTCCCGTCGACCGACACTCTCAGCATCCCGTCGAGCACCAGGAAGATCTCGCCCCCGGTCTGTCCTTGAGTGATGAGATCGACACCCTCCTCGATGGCATGTAGGTCCGGCCGGCCTGACATCACGGCGCTAGAAAGACTGCGCTCGACCTGTGACTCCACCTCACTCATGAGTGCGGGGCGGTCGAAGTCGTGCCAGGGGGAGTGGCCGTGATCGTTGACACGTGTCCATTCGGAGAAGTCGATCAGACCGCTCTTGGCGGCCAGGTTGCCATCGGAGTCGTAGACCCAGTGACGAGGGAACGGAGATGCCCCGACTAACTCGAAATCGGCTTCCCCCTCGCCGGTCACCGTTAGCGCCAGAGTGGTCCAGGCGGTCGGTGCCGTCATCCGCACATAGGGTGGGCGGTCGATTCTGTGCGGCAGGGGTGCCCCGGTCCGGCCCCCGGCGGTCTGGGTGAAGTGAGCCTTCCCTCCTTCGATGCGTGGACGCTCCTGGAGCACAGGGAATGAGACGCCCGGGACGGTTATCGCGAGACCCAATCGCGCGGTGGTCGACCCGACGTATCCACCTCCGCTGTAGCCGGCATCGACGATCTCACCGTCCTCGACATCGATCCAACCTGAGAGATGGTTGGCGAACCGGTAGCGGTCGTCCTTGCGGAGCGTTTCGAGGTCGTCCCGGGTCACGCGATCCGGAGGGGCCTGGTCGTAGTGCCCGATGCCCAGGTCCATCGGAACCCTCATCGGCCCGGTCATCGCCTCCGACGGTATCCACGAAATCGAGGTGACGGATCGCTCAATTCTCATGACTGTGCTCCTTGACTGGCATGACGTGAGGATGGGGCCTGATCGAAGCTCAGTCGAGGGTGCACACCGGCCAATCCGGTGTGGAAATCCCCACCACGATTCTGGAGCCATCACGGTTATCACCGCCGACCAGCGTCGATACGGTGAGGCCATGTACCAATTGCTGCTCGTCGTTCATGTACTGGCCGGGATCGCGTGGGTGGGTGGAGGGTTCACAAACCAGCTCGCCATCCAGCAGGCGCGCCGCTCTGGTGGTGCAGTCGAAGTCGACGCTCAGATGGTTTCCCTGGCCTGGATGGAGAAGCTCATCTACATACCGGCTCCGATAGTCGTCCTCCTGTCCGGTGTGACGATGGTTGCGGTTCAGGATGCATGGAGCTTCTCGCAACCCTGGGTGTACCTGGCGTTGACACTCATAGTGCTGGCCGGGATCCTCGGTGGTGCAGTTGGAGGCAGGCTGGAGAGACGGGTGGAGGAGCTGCGAGCTGATGGGTTGGTTGAGTCTCCGGAGTTCGCCCGGACACTCACGAAAGTCCTCAACTCGGGCTGGCTCGAGCTCGCCCTGATGATCGCCCTGGTGTTT
>JBAVPF010000263.1:0-1670 GCA_049692815.1 Acidimicrobiia bacterium | reverse complement strand
GCGCAGCTCCCCTCGGAGGAGGCCCGTCGACTTCACGAGAGTCGCTACCCGGATCGGGTTCGGACAAATCGGATTCCCTGAATTCGTATACGCCGTCGCCATCGGCATCTCGCTCGTAGGTACCTGGGTCCGGCTCCCCGTCATTGTCGGCGTCTCTGAACCGGTACCTGTAGTCGATCGTACCGTCACTGTCGACATCGATCTCTTGGGTGATCCAACCATCAGCATCCCTGGACTCGACCATCGAATCGTCAGCCACCCCGTCCAAATCCGCGTCGAAACCATCGACATAAGAGTGGGTAGGCCCGACCAAAGCCTCCACCTCATCGTCCAGATTGCCGTCCCCATCGGTGTCGTCGATTTGAGTCGTTCTCTCCAGACGACCGGAATCGTCGTAGTGCGACCAGGTGACGCGTTCGAAATCACCATCCCCATCGAAGTCGCTCCAGGTCGCAGTGCTGTACCCACCGCGCTCATGATCGATTCGCAGTGTCACCGAATCAGAATCAGACTCGACCACTGTCAGCGTGCCGGGCCCGCCGAACTCGGTCTCGATCGCCCAGGAATCGCCCACCTCGACATCCCACAGCCAGCTCGCGCCCCCACCATGATCAGATGAATCGGGCATTGAGACCTCCGCTGCGAATGCCAACCTCAGAGCCTACGTGATGTTCGGCTCGCTGGGTAGGGTGCCCTCGCTGCAACCACCAGCCGCGAGAGCCTTGCGAGCCACAGTGTTGGCCGATCTAGGCGAGCAGACCCTCGCATGTGCGGATGGCGACATCGGCCAAACGGCGAGTCCCCGGGACGAGCCCCAATTCGGACACACGGCGCCAATGACTCGACTCAGCCTGCAAACCGTGTTTCAAATCCTCCGCAGAAGCCGCTCCATGGAGCCCAAGTCTTTCCGGCCCACTGGTCCCCGAGGCGCCGAGCAGACGCTCAAGTCTGACCGTGTCCTCTTCACCGAGGATCTCCGGCGACTGCCGCAGTTCGTCGAGGGCCTCCAGCTCAGCCAGCTCGTGGGCTCCGGTCACCACGGCCTCGAGCTGCCGGGCCACAGCCGATGCCTCGCCCTCGGGCAGAGAATCGATCGAATTGGCGACTGCGGCCAGGCCACTTCGTGCTTTGAGCAGGTCGCCCCGCTCACCCAGCCGCGAAAACAGCACCCGACGCAGTGTGCGGATTCCGCTGACCTCGAGGAGGGCATCCGACAGTTGCTGAGATGTCTCCGCCTCTCCACGCTGGATCAGATCCACCGCCACCCTGATCCCGAAGATCCCCAACTCATTGACCAGCTCCAGTCTCGTTCCGTGACCCGGCGTGTCCTCTTCGGCCGAAAGCAGCGTTTGCACCCCGAGCAAAGCGCGCTCGATCCCGTCCCACAACGCGAGCGTCTTCAAGGCGGCGAAGTGACGCTCCTGCAAGGTGGCGGCGCCCGAGCCCATCAGCCCGGACACCGGTTCTACCGACTGGACCAGCCGACGGACCATCGGATCACTGCCGTTGCGCCGAGCGACCGAAGCAGCCATCCCCATGGCGTCGAGGTCACCGCCACCTACTTCGTCGGCCCGGGACAACACACCGATGGCGTTCATTGGTGAACCTCTGGTGAGATCTCCTTGGAACGCCTCGAGGAACGCCACATCCTCGGGGTGGGTGTGTTGGAC
>JBAVPF010000262.1:0-5602 GCA_049692815.1 Acidimicrobiia bacterium | reverse complement strand
GCCCTGCGCAGCCCGTTCCTCGTCGCCGCGGTGGCCACGCTCGGTCTCTACGCCTACGCCCTGCCCCGTCTCAACACGAGCCGGATCGAGGAGGCCAAGAAGATGGCCAAGGCGGCTTTCGAGACGCCGTGAGCGCCACTATTGGCGTCCTGTGCATTAGGAAGCACGAATGGAGGGGTGGGTGATGAGCCCCGCGGGGATGTCCACGTCCATGTCTAGGAGTTGCTGGGCGATGGCCTTGCCCTGGGGGTCGAAGCGGAGGGAAGCGGTCCCACCGGCGCCGAGACCACCGATCAGCACGAAGTTGAGGGCGGACACACCGGGAAGCTCGTACCGCCGCACTTCTGAGGCACCGAGATGCGCCAGGTACCCGCCCACCCTCTCCACGGTCAGCTCCCGAAGCAGTACGGGGTAGAAATCGGGGTGGCGGGCCCGGATCCCGATGTTCACGTCGGCTCCCTTGTCCCCCGAGCGCCCGTGAGCGATGGCGATCAGCGGAACCGGGGCAGTGGGGCCCTCGTAGCCCTCATGATCGACCACCTCACGGGGCGGGCCTTCGCCAGATGCCACCCGCTCGTGAATCTCGAGCGCCAGGCCCTCGATCTCGACCCGAGGCTCGACCGCGCTCCGGTCCACCGGGAAGCACTCCAGTCTGACCAACGGTGTGGGCCGGGGGAGACCGGCACCGCCACCGGCGACGCCTGGAGGGCCGCCGAGACCGAGCGACGGGATCTCCCGGATGAACCGGGCCACAGCTTCCCGCTCGTCGTGGTGGACGGCGATCTTCAGGACGACCTCCCGCGCGCCGGCACCCCTGGAGTGGGCGCCGTAGGTGTCCTCCGCTCCGAGCACCTCGATGTCCGTCGCCCTGAAGCCGGCGAGACCGGCAGCATCGAGCATGGCTCGACCCCGATCGAGCAGGTCTTCACCGGCGCGGCGAGCTTTCGCCACCGCATCGCGACCACCGATGAACAGAAGCATCTGGGCGCGCCAGCCATCCTGGATCTGGGCACATCCCTTGAGAGTCGGCGGCGGTGCCCACCCCCTGGCCCCTGATACCGACACTCTGTTCCGGCCGGCTTCCTCGAGCGTGACCATGCGCCAATCACACGTCACGTCGGGGAGCAGATAGCGGGCGGGATCGCCTATCTCATAGAGCAACTGTTCGGCAACCGTGCGCTCATCCACGAGCCCGTCCGACTGCTCCGGTGTCGTGACCACGAACGACCCTTCGGAGGAGACCTCGGCTATCGGGTAGCCCGGGTTGGCCCAACTCGATGTGTCCTCCCAATCGGTGAGGAGCCCACCGGCGGATTGCGGGCCGCATTCGAGCAGGTGCCCCGCCAGCGACCCTGCGGAGAGCCTGTCGTAGTCCTCGGGGCCCCAGCCGAACTCATGGATCAGTGGCCCCAGGAACAGTGCCGAGTCGACGACACGACCGGTGACCACGATCTCGGCACCGGCGTCGAGCGCTGCGGCGATCGGCCGAGCGCCCAGGTAGACGTTGGCGGAAAGGGGGGATCTGGAGAGCCCGGCGCCCGCAAGGGCCTCTTCGTTGCCCATGAGGTCGTCACCGGTGACGACGGCCACCTTCACACCTGGGTCCGCGGCTTCGATCAGACGGGCGGCTGCATGCGGGCTCACCCCGCCTGCGTTCGTGATCACCCGCATCCCCGCCGACCGATAGGCCTCGACGCTGGCGGCGATCATCTCGACGATGTCCCGGGCGTACCCCTGCTCGGGATCCCGGGCCTTCGCTCTGGTGAGGATGGCCATGGTGATCTCGGCGAGGCCCTCGTAGACGATGTAGTCACTGCGCCCGTCGGCGAGCAACTGTCGCGTCGAGAGCGACGAATCACCCCACGCCCCGGCGGCGCCGGCGAGGGTGACCTTCTCGGGAGACGACATCGGCGTGAAACTAATGTCCGCGGCGATGAACCTCTCGCCGTTCACGCCCGAACACGACCTGCTGCGAATGTCGGTGCGTGATTGGGTGGACGCCGAGATCGCTCCGCATGTGGGGGAGTGGGAGGAGCAGGGCGACTTCCCCGACGAGATATTCCGACGAGCCGGCGAGCTGGGCTTCCTCGGACTCGCCTTCCCGGAGAGCGCCGGCGGGCAGGGTGGTGATTATTGGGCGCAGGTCGTCTTTCTCGAAGAGATAGGCAGGGTCAGTCAGGCGATCGCCATGGTCCTCTCGGTGCAGACCGACATGGCGACCCCGCCGATCCTCGAATTCGGCACACAGGAACAGATCGATCGGTGGCTGAAGCCGGCCCTGCGAGGTGAGCTCATCGGTGCGATCGGGATAACCGAGCCGGACACTGGCTCCGACGTGGCTTCGATCAGGACCAGGGCAATTCGCGACGGGGAGGAGTGGGTTCTCAACGGCTCCAAGATGTTCATCACCAATGGCGCCCGGGCGAATTTCATAACGATGGTGGCCCGAACCGGCGAGTTGGACGAGGAAAACCCGTGGAACGGCATTTCGATGTTCATCGTCGACACCAGCCGGCCCGGCTTCTGCGTGTCGCAGCGGCTGGAGAAATCGGGGATGCGGCTGTCGGACACCGCTCTCCTCTACATGGACGACCTCCGGCTTCCCGGTGACTCGCTCTTGGGAATCGAAGGAGAAGGCTTCAGACAGATCATGTGGGAGCTCCAGGGAGAGCGCATGGGGGTTTCGGTGTTCGGTGTCGCCGGTGCTCGGGCGGTCCTCGAGGTGGCGTTGCTGCACGCCCGTGATAGGCGCGCCTTCGGAAAGCCGATAGCCGGCTTTCAGGCAGTCTCCCATCGGCTCGCCGAGATGGCCACCGAGGTCGAAGCAGTCCAGACCCTCGTGTACGAGTGTTGCGATCTATGGAACCTGGGGGTCTACGCCACCGAGGAGGTGGCGATGGCGAAACTCGCCGTAGGCCAGGTGACCAACGAGGTGGTGGACGTCGCCCTGCAGACTCTGGGCGGGGCCGGGCTGGTCGAAGGGTCCTTCATCTCCAGGGAATGGCTGGGCATGCGCATCGGGCGCATCGGCGGAGGCAGCGACGAAGTGCAGAGACAGATACTGGCCAGGATCATGGGGATCGGATGAGCGGGCTCGAGCCATTGTTCCGTGAGGAGCACGACGTCTACAGGGATGCCGCACGGAGGTTCGTCGCCAAGGAGATCGAGCCTCACGCCGAGTCTTGGGAGGCGGAGCGGGACTACCCGAAGGAGCTCTTCACCAAGGTGGGTGCCGCCGGCTTCTTCGGCGCCAAGTTCGCCGAGACCTGGGGCGGCACCGGCCCGGATTATGTGGCCGAAGCGGTGTGGATCGAAGAGGTGTCGAAGTCTCTCACTTTCGGGACGGCCAGCGATCTCGGGGCACACAGCCAGCTGGCCGCGCTGTATGTGGACCGATTCGGGAGCGATGACCAGAAGGAGCGCTACCTGAGGCCGTCGATCAGCGGTGAGCGGATCGGGGCTTTGGCGGTCACCGAGCCGGGAGCGGGCAGCGACGTGAACGCTATCGCCACCAGAGCACGCCGCGACGGTGACGAATGGGTGCTCAACGGCTCCAAGGTCTATATAACGAACGGGTCGTGGGCCGACTACGTGGTGGTGGCGGCGAGGACTTCGGACGACGACGGTCATCGAAACATCACGCTGTTCCTGGTCGACTCGGGCACGCCGGGGTTCGAGCAGAAGCGAATGAAGATGATCGCCTGGCAGACGTCACATACCGGCGAGCTCTTCTTCGACGACGTCAGGGTGGCCGACGAGAACAGGTTGGGGGGCGTCGGTGAGGGGTTCGGCCACATCATGGCCAATTTCCAGTGGGAGCGTCTGATCATGAGCCTGTCCGCCGTCGCCCTTGCGGAGCGCTCATTGGAGACGGCAATCCAATACGCCCGGGAGCGAAGTGCTTTCGGGCAGCCGGTCATCAAGTTCCAGGTCTGGCAACACCGCTTCGCCGATCTCGCCGTGCGCATACGGATGGGCAAGGCTCTCACTCACCGGGCTCTGCGCACCCACGTCGCCGCCGACGCCGGCGGGGTCGGCCGGGAAGAGCTGGTCAGGGTCACCTCCATGGCCAAGCTGTTCACGCAGAGGATGGCCCTGAAGGTCGCCGACGAGTGTGTCCAGGTCCACGGTGGCTCGGGGGCGCTGAAGGAGTATCCGGCGCAGCGTTTCTGGCGTGACGCCCGGGTAGGGCCCATCGGCGGTGGCACCGACGACATCATGCGAGAGGTCATCGCCGGCACTCTCGGTCTCCGTCCTTGACCGTTCTGTGTCGGAAGACCCGGCTATAGCCCGGGGTTTCAGACACAGAACCGGGGGGAGGTTCGGCTCACCCGTTGATGTCGAGGAGGCCGTTTCGGCTGGCCCACATGAGCGCCTCGGTGCGGTTCTTCACCCCGATCCGCATGTACATGCTCTTCAGATTGCGGAACATCGCCCGCTCCGAGTAACCGGCGTCCTCGGCCAGATCCAGGACGGTGGATCCCGAGGCCATGGCGCGGAGCCAGTCCGCCTCGTGCCCTGACACCCAACTCGACCAGTCGTCCTCATCAGGCACGAACTCGGCCAGCCTCTGTGTCATGTCCGCAGACATCGACGCACGACCACCCAATGCGGCCAAGACCACCCCACGAAGGACGTCGGAGGGCTCGGTCTCACCGACCACGGCCGTAGCGCCCGAGCGAATGAGGCGGGCGAACGTGGAGACGCTCACGTCGTCGGATACCGCCACCACGGGCGTGAAGGAGTGATCGTCGTGAAATGCGCGCAGCAGGTCGAGGTCGTCATCGCCACCCACACCCAGCACGATGCAGGTTCCACCCTGGCGAGGGGTCCACTCCTCCAGGTTCTCGCAGACCTCGACCTCGATGTCATCACCCTCCAGCAGCGCGACCATGCCCTGTCTCCACACGGGTGACATCCCGGCAACGACGGCTCTGGCACTCACGTCGTGAACCGTACCCACCGCCAGCTGGCAGAGGACTGCCACATCGAGTCAGTCGACCCACCTCATCTGTCATTGCACTCCACACGCCACCTGACGAATGATTGGTCCATCAGTCGTCACAGGCCAGAGGGCCGGAAAGGAACAAACCATGACTGAGGAATCAATTGCCGGTCGCGTAAAGAACGGCATCACCGGCATTCTCCAGGGCACCGGGGGAATCGTCTCCGGCACCGCAGACGTGGCTCGGGACGTGACCGTGACCGCTCTGTCCGATGCAAAGGACGTGGCCAACTCGGTGACGGGCACCGCCGCCGGTGTGGTGAGCGGGGCCCTCGGCGCCGTCCAGGAGGTCGGCACCGGGCTCATCCGCACCGTCAAGGGAATGGTCGTCGGCCTGCTCGAGGGCGTGGGCGAGGTCGCAACGCTCACCGTGGGGATCATCTCCGACACGGTCCGCGCCGCCTTCAAGGGCACACGTGACATCGGCGCCGATCTGACGAGCACCGCCAGTGCGGTGGCCGAAGGCGTCATCACAGCCACCAAGGACACCGGCCTCAGCCTCACCGAGGGCGCAACCGCTCTCGGCCGCTCGGCCGTCCAAGGGGTCAAGGATCTGTCGTCCGATCTGATCGCGGTGACCTCCAGCACGGTCTCAGG
>JBAVPF010000261.1:0-4895 GCA_049692815.1 Acidimicrobiia bacterium | reverse complement strand
TCTGGCGACTGATCGAAAACGGGATCAAAACCGGCTCGGTTCTCGATATTCGAGGGGCCCGCTAGCGAACCCATGAAACGCCAAAAAGCACTCGAGTAGGGAGCGGATCGACCGATAACTCAAGTGTGTGGTGGTCGCCCGCGCTCGCACTGGCCCTGTTCCTGGCACTCCTGCCCCCGGGCGGTACCTTCGTCGACGACGACGGCAACCCGCACGAGGGAGCCATCGAGGCCATCGCAGAAGCTGGGGTGACGAGGGGCTGCAACCCACCGGTGAACGACAAGTACTGCCCCCGTGACGCGGTGTCACGCGAGGTGATGGCTGCGTTCTTCACCAGAGCACTGAATCTGCCACCCACGAATGTCGACTTCTTCACCGACGACGACGCAAGCATCTTCGAGGACGACATCAATCGACTGGCAGCCTCGGGGATCACGAGAGGCTGTAACCCACCGGCGAACGATCACTTCTGCGGGCGCCAGCCGATGACACGAGGCGCCATGGCCGCGATGCTGCGACGAGCCTTCTCCTACCCGGCTTCGCAAACCGACTTCTTCACCGACGACGACGGGAACGTCTTCGAGATGGACATCCAGGCCATCGCCGCCCGGGGCATCACCCTGGGCTGCAATCCGCCGTCCAACACGCACTACTGCCCCGGCTCGGCGGTCACCCGTGACACGATGGCGACATTCCTGACGCGTGCCCTCGGATTGACCCCCAACACACCCCCGCCGCGGCCCGCCCCGCTGCCCGGCAACCCGGACGGGGCCTACCCGATCCCATCAGCGGCGCAGGAGGTCGACACTTCGAGCCCCGACGTCGTGATCGGCAACGGGACGCCGCAAAGCTGCACTTCACAGACAGTGGTGAGCGCAGTCGCCCAGGGCGGGATCATCACCTTCGATTGCGGGCCTGACCCGGTCACGATCCTCATGACCCAGACGGCCAAGGTTTTCAACGACACCGGTCCCGAGATCGTGATCGACGGTGGCGGGTTGGTCACCCTCAGTGGCGGGGGGACGACTCGAATCCTCTACATGAACACCTGCGACCAAGCCCAGCATTGGACGACCAGTCACTGCCAGAACCAGGATCACCCGCGGCTGACCGTCCAGAATCTGGCGTTTCGGGACGGATACGACGCCGGCTACAGCCTGACCGACGGCGGTGGCGCGATCTTCGTCCGGGGCGGCCGCTTCAAGATCGTGAACTCGGTCTTCTACGGGAACAGCTGCTCCCCGACCGGGACCGATGTGGGCGGCGCCGCCGTGCGTGTCTTCAGCCAATACAACGGTCAGCCGGTGTACGTGGTCAACTCGACGTTCGGGGGGAGCCCCAACTTCGCCAACGTGTGCGCCAACGGTGGTGCCATCAGCTCGATCGGTGTCTCCTGGACGATCATCAACAGCCTGTTCAGCTACAACTCCGCTACTGGCTACGGAGCCAACGGAGGCAACCCCGGCGGTGGCAACGGAGGCGCCATCTACAACGACGGAAACGAGATGACCCTGCGAGTTCTGGGAACGAGGATCGAGAACAACCACGCAAACGAAGGTGGTGGCGGGATCTTCTTCGTAAGCAACAACGGCACCGGGCACATGGAGCTGGAGGACTCGGAGCTGCGGTCGAACCCGAGCGACCAGTTCGAGACGTATCCGGGGATCTTCTACAAGAGCAACGTCCCGGCCCAGTTCACCAACACGATCGTCAACTGAACCCGCCGTTCGCTAGATTCGCCTGGAGTGAGCGACGACCTTTCACTCCATTACAGGACATGCCCGCTCTGTGAAGCCACATGTGGCCTCGAGATCAGTCATCGCAATGGCCAGATCGTGCGAATCAGGGGAGACCGGGAGGATGTCTTCAGCAATGGGTTCATATGCCCGAAAGGCTCGACTCTCGGAAAGCTCGACGAAGACCCGGATCGACTCCGCACTCCGCTCATCAAACGAGACGGCCGCCACGTGCCCGCCACCTGGGACGAGGCTTTCGAGCTGATAGAGGAAAGGCTCGGCCCGATCATCGCCGAGCACGGCTCCGACGCCGTCGCCGTCTACCTGGGAAACCCGAACGTGCACTCCATGTCCGGCGCCCTCTACACGAGGGGCTTGCTCAAGGTTCTGCGCACCAGGAGCGTCTTCTCGGCGGCAACGGTCGACCAGATGCCAAAGCACGTCACCAGCGGTCACATGTTCGGCCACCCCGACCTCATCCCGGTGCCGGACCTGGACCGGACCGACTACCTGTTGATGTTGGGCGCCAACCCGCTCGACTCCAACGGCAGCCTGGCCACCGCGCCCGACTGGCCGGGACGGATGAAGGCGATCTCATCACGGGGGGGAAAGGTCGTCGTGGTCGACCCGGTCAGCACCAAGACAGCAAAAGCTGCCGACGAGCACCTCGCCATCCGACCGGGCACCGACGCACTGTTTCTCTTCGCCCTTGCCCACGTCCTCTTCGAGGAAGACCTCGTCTCGCTGGGTCATCTCGAAGGCCATGTCGCAGGTTTGGACGATGTCGCCGGGGCCGTGCTCGACTTCGACCCGCTATCGGTGGCCGATGCCTGTGGGATCCCGGCCGACACCACGGTTCGCATCGCACGTGAGCTGGCGGCCTCGCCGGGCGCGGCGGTCTACGGCAGGATCGGCACCCACACCACCCGATTCGGCACAATGGCGTCGTGGATGGTCGATGTCCTCAACGTCCTGACCGGGAACCGCGTTCGGCCCGGCGGGGCCATGTTCCCCCTCGCCGACCACGAGCGTCCTCGCTCCAGACGGCAGTTCACCACTGGACGCTGGGTCAGTCGGGTGAGTGGTCTTCCCGAGGTCCGGGGAGAGCTGCCCGTGGCGGCGCTGGCGGAGGAGATCCTGGAACCTGGAGAGGGAGGTATTCGGGCACTCGTCACGATCGCGGGCAACCCGGTCTTGTCGACTCCAGACAGCGACCGTCTCGACGAGGCACTCGCCGCGCTGGACTTCATGGTCTCGCTGGATGTCTATCTCAACGAGACCACCAGGAGAGCCGACGTCATTCTCCCCGGGACCACACCGCTGCGACGCTCCCACTACGACTTCGCCTTCTATCAGCTCGCGGTGCGCAACGTGGCCAACTACTCACCGCCGCTCTACGACCTCCCGGAGGGCACCGTCTCCGAATGGGAGGCTTTGCTTCGACTCGGTGGGATCGTCACCGGCATGGGCCCCCACGCCAACCCGAAGACGCTGGACGACATGATGTTCGCCACGATGCTCGGCTCGGCCGTCGCCGACCCCGCCTCTCCCGTTCACGGTCGCGAACCTGAGGAGATCATGGGGGAAAGCCGCCCCGAGGGGGGCCCCGAGCGCGTCCTCGACTTCATGCTGAGGCTGGGGCCCTACGGTGACGCATACGGCGCCAAGGCCGACGGGCTGTCCCTGGCCACACTCGAGGCCTCACCACACGGGGTCGATCTCGGGCCGCTCCAATCCCGATTCCCCTCCGATCTGTGCACCCCGTCGGGCTTTGTCGAGTTGGCGCCGCCGGCTCTGCTCGACGATGTTCCCCGTCTCCGGGAAGCCATGGCCACACCGATCCCTGATGAGCTGTTGCTGGTCGGCCGCCGAGATGTCCGGTCGAACAATTCGTGGATGCACAACGTGGACGTCCTGGTGAAGGGTAAAGAGCGTTGCACGCTGCGGGTCAACCCCGCCGACGCAGAGCGTCTCGGCATCGTCGACGGAGACATGGCGAAGGTCTCCACGGAGACCGGCAGCGTGGTCGCGCCGGTGGAGATCACCGGGGACATGATGACCGGCGTGGTCAGCCTGCCGCATGGGTGGGGCCACGACATGGACGGCGCTGCGATGTCCGTGGCATCGACGCGCCCGGGAGTCAATGTGAACCGTCTCTCGACGGGTGATCTGGATCCACTCTCGGGCAATGCCGTCCTCAACGGGATAGCCGTGGAGGTGGTTCCGGCGTGAACAAGCGTGTTTCGACCTTGATCTTGCTACTTCTGGGAGCCGTGCTCCTCACGGCTTGTGTCGCCGGCGGCAACCCGGAAGTGGGCGTGCCCGCCCCGGACGGAGACACCGCAGGGTTCTTCCTGGGGCTCTGGCAAGGGTTCATATCGCCGATCACCTTCTTCATCTCGCTGTTCAGTGACAGCGTGAGCATCTACGAGGTTCACAACAGCGGCAATTGGTATGACTTCGGGTTCGTGCTCGGAGCCGGGATCCTCTTCGGCGGAGGCTTCCTGGGCGGTCGTCGCCGTCGTTGATCAGCGTGGGTCGAAGGCCCTCGCCCTCTCCTCTGTCGTGAGCGCACCCGCCAGGTAATCCGAAGTGCCGCTCTCCAACAGCTCTTGCGCCGCCCTGGCCGCGGCTCCGTAGGCGGTGAAGGCGAGAGCGCCGCCTGTGGATAGGCGACGCACGCCCAGATCGCTGAGCTGGCCGACCGTGGGTGTGTCGGCACCGAGCAAGACGTTCACCGGACCGCCGGCTCGAGTCACGACCCGGGCGATGTCGGCTCCCGAGCTCAATCCTGGGGCGTAGAGGACGTGAGCACCGGCGTCGGAATACGACTGCAATCGCTCCAGCGTGTCGTCGAGGTCATCCACCCCGTAGAGATGGTTCTCGGCTCTTGCGGTCACGGTTATACCGACCCGTGAGGCGGCTTCCGTGTACACGCCGACGCGTTGAGCTGCTTCGCCGATCGGCCTCAACCCCGATCCCGGGTCGTAGTCCTCGATCGAGATCCCCGAGGCGCCCGCTTCCGCCAACACTGCCACCGTGTCCGGCAGGCCCGCGGCGTCCGAGGCGTATCCGTCCTCGGCGTCGACGCTGAGCGGGATGTCCACCGCTGCGGCGAGGGCAGCCACGTGGGCGGCCAGCTCGTCGAGTGTCACGTTC
>JBAVPF010000260.1:0-1530 GCA_049692815.1 Acidimicrobiia bacterium | reverse complement strand
ATCCGCGACTACTTCTTCGGCGACACGGTCCAATATCCCGCCGAGGCGGCCGGCTTCCAGGTTTGGGTCTCTGCCCTGGTGATCGTGGCCCTCGTCGCCGTCTCCGCGGTCTTCGTCCGCCAGCGGTACCGGAGACTGGCATGACCGACACCATCGTCGTCGACGAGCTCTCGAAATGGTTCGGCCCAAAGGTCGCGGTGAGCGAGGTGACCATCGGCTTCGGCCCGGGTGTCACCGGGCTGCTGGGCCCAAATGGCGCCGGCAAGACGACTTTGATGCGAGTGATCGCCGGTCTGCAGCGGCCTTCCCAGGGAACCGTGACCGTGCTCGGCGAGGACCCGCGCAACCACCCGTCTGTGTACAAGAACATCTCCCTCGTGCCCGAGGACGAGGCGGTGTATGAGCGTCTCACCGCCAGGCAGTTCATCGAGTTGGCAGCCCGTCTCGCCGGTGTGGACGACCCTGTCGGGAGATCCTCGGCGGTGCTGGAGACCGTTGAGCTGACCGGCCCGGCCGACCGTGCCCTCGGCGGCTATTCCAAGGGGATGCGCCAGCGGGCCAAGGTGGCGGCGGCTCTCGTCTCCGATCCCGAGGTTCTCCTCCTCGACGAGCCTCTGAACGGAGCAGACCCGGTGCAGCGGGCCCAGCTAATCGGGCTGTTCAAGGAGTTGGGCGCAGCAGGCAGGACGGTTCTCGTCTCCTCACACGTGCTGGCCGAGGTGGAGCGCATGGCAGAGCGCGTGGTGGCCATGGTCGACGGGCGTCTCGCCGCGGTGGGAAGCGTGGCCACGATCCGGGCGGCGATGACCGACCGTCCCCGTCAGGTATTCATCGAATGCGACCGGCCCCGGCTTCTGGCGTCCGCCCTCATGATCACCGAAGGAGTCGTCGGGGTCCACGTCGCCGAAGGACAGCTGCGAGTGGAGGCGTCCGACGCCTCCGACCTGGCCCGACGTCTGCCTGGCCTGTCGGTGGACAACGGGGTACGCCTCTCCCGTGTCGAGCCGGCAGACGAGTCGCTCGAGTCGGTGTTCCGCTATCTGGTGGAGGGCAGCCAATGACCCTCGCCATCCATCTGTACCGCAGAGTCCTGCGACGGGGCCGCCTGATCGCCCTTCTCGCCCTCTCCTCGATCCCTGCCCTCGCCTACTGGCTGACCGCCTTCAACGCCGGGCCCGACGAGGCCGAGCTCCTCTACTCGACCATCGTGGCCACGGCCGGCTTCTCCTATGCGATCGCCGTCCTGATCCTCACGGTGGCGACACTGCGGGAGGAGAGGGACGCCGGGACCCTGCCATACATCTACATGAGGCCCATCTCCAGGTCGGCGATGGCGGCAGCCTCGATAGCAGCCGGCACCGCCGCGGCCCTCACCCTCGGTTTCGGCGGATGGCTGGCAACCGTCATCGCGGCGCTGGCCGTCGGTGTTTCCCCATCCGTGGCGATCCCCGGCCTGGTCCAGTTCGCCGCGGCCGGGATCGGCTACGCCGCCATATTCGTGCCGCTCGGCTATCTGGTCCCCCGCTCGAT
>JBAVPF010000259.1:0-3418 GCA_049692815.1 Acidimicrobiia bacterium | reverse complement strand
GCCCTGCGCCGAGCGGCGGCGTGGGGGGCACGGCCACGGGAGTGAAGTGCCTGCACGCCCATTACGCCCACACCGCTGCCGGCGGGGAGAACCCGGTCGGGGAACTGGTGGCGGGTTGGATCGAGCCCCTCGACTGTGAGGTCCCGTGCGTCGTGGACGACAAGGTCAACCCCGACTGGGTCAGTCTCACATGAGAGTGGGTGTGGTCGACATCGGGACCAACTCGATGAGGCTGCTCATCACCGACGGTGAAACCGAGACCGGCCGCTGGGTCGAGGTGACCGGGCTCGGCGGGGGGGTCGACGGGAGGGGATCCCTCTCCGAGGAGGCCATGGAGCTCACACTCGGTGTGCTGTCGCGCTACGGGGACTTGATGGGCGCCCACGACGTCGGCCGCCGCGCTGCGGTGGCGACCTCGGCCACCAGGGACGCCGCCAACCGCGAGGAGTTCCTCTCCCGCGCAACCGCCGCTCTCGGTGTCAGGCCAGAGGTCATATCCGGCGAGCGGGAGGGATCGCTGGCCTACCGCGGCGCGACCAGGGGTCTCGAACGAGCCAATCCCCCGATGGTCTCCGACATCGGGGGTGGCAGCACAGAGTTCGTCACCTCAGACCGCACCACCTCGATCGACATCGGCTCGGTTCGTCTCACCGATCGGGTGCTAGGGGACCGGCCGGCAACCCGGGGCCAGGTGGAGCATGCCCGTGACCACGTTCTCGGCCTCTTCGGTGACGTGGGTCTCGTCGCCCAGGAGGTGGTGGGGGTCGCCGGAACCTGGACGAGTCTCGGCGGCATCGACCTGGGTCTCGACTTCTACGACCGGGAGCGGGTGCATCTCCACCGACTCCGGGCCGTCTCGCTGGGAGCGCTCGTGGAGAGGCTTGCGGGCATGAGCGTCGAGGAGACTGCGGCGATACCGTCGCTGGATCCGGCCAGGGCTCCCGTGATCCTGTCCGGGGCCGTGATCGCGTCCTGTGTGCTGGAGGTGATGGGTGCCGCATCGGCGCTGGTCAGCGAGCGGGACTCGCTCGACGGGCTCGCCGATGAGTTGCTCGGCTTACCCTGATCTCAACAGACGACTCTCACCCATGCCCGGGTGGCGGAATTGGTCAGACGCGAGGGGCTTAAACCCCCTTGAGCCGGCTTCGGCTCGTGTGGGTTCGACTCCCACCCCGGGCACCCGAGCCGGTGGCCGCCGTCGTGTTTGGGCCTGCTGTCTGGAAAGGACGTGGGACCCGGGCCGGTGGGTGGGGGAGGGGAGAGGAACCGGGCCCGGGCCCCACGAGGACACGGGTAGTCGAAATCGAGTCTCAGATCTCGGAGACACTCCCTCCTATCAACCCCGCACCGTCGATTCTATCGGGTGGCCGTCTGCAATGTCGCGCTCGATTCGCTGCTCACGCAGCAGGGGTACCGTGGCGGTCATGAAAGGCGCCGATGGCTGAATACCCGTCCGAGTACCAACTCGACGTGGTGCTTCGCGACGGCTCCGGGGCTCGGGTGAGACCCATAACACCGGACGACGGTGACCACATCAGAGATTTCTTCGATCGCATGGGCCCCGAGTCGCGTTACTACCGCTTCTTCCGGGTGAAGGACACCCTGGAGCCCGAGGAGATCGAGTACTTCACCCACGTCGACTACGACGACCGGATGGCGCTGATAGCGCTGCATGGGGGGAAGATGATCGGTGTGGGGCGTTACGACCGGGACCGAGCCGAGCCCGGGGTCGCCGAAGTCGCGTTCGCCGTCTCCGACGCCGAGCAGGGCAAGGGTCTGGGCACGATGCTCCTCGAGCTGCTCACCACATACGCCCGGACCCACGGGATCACACAGTTCCGCGCGTTCGTCCTTGGCGAGAACCGACAGATGATGCGTGTGTTCCGCAACTCGGGTTACGAGCTCACCCGGACCATGGACTCCGGCGTGTTCACCGTCGATTTCCCCGTCGAAGAGACCGAGACCGCTTTCGCACGGGAGGCCGAGCGCGAGAAGAGAGCTGTCGCCGCCTCGGTGCTGCCTCTCTTCTTCCCGAAGTCGATTGCCGTAATCGGCGCCTCCAACGACCCAAAGTCGATCGGTGGGAGGCTCTTCGGCAATATCCTGTCCGAGGGCTTCGTCGGCCCGCTCTACCCGGTCAACCCCAGTTCACGTGTGGTCCGGTCCGTCAGGGCCTACCCGACAGTCGCCGATATCCCCGACGAAGTCGACCTCGCTTTCGTCGTCGTGCCGCAGAGGTTCGTCTTGGACGTCGTGACCCAGTGTGCCGAGGCCGGCGTGCGTGGAATCGTGGTGATATCGGCCGGGTTCGCCGAGGTGGGCGGGGAAGGGGCCGAGGACGAGGCCAGGCTGCTGGAGATAGTGAGGGACTCGGGGATGCGGATGGTGGGCCCGAACTGCATGGGGCTGCTCAACACGTCCTCCGCGGTGCGTCTCAACGGGACATTTGCCCCGGTCTACCCCCCGGCGGGCAACGTTGCGATGTCGTCACAATCGGGAGCGTTGGGCATCGCCATCCTCGACTACGCCCGCCGCAGCAACCTCGGGATCTCCCAGTTCGTATCGGTTGGCAACAAGACAGACGTCAGCGGCAACGACCTGCTCATGGCCTGGGAAGACGACCCACAGACCGACGTGATCACGCTCTATCTCGAGTCTTTCGGGAACCCGGCGAAGTTCTCCAGGCTGGCCCGTCGCATCGGCGTTCGGAAGCCGATCATTGCGGTCAAGTCGGGACGGTCTGCCGCGGGGAGCCGTGCCGCCTCCTCACACACCGGCGCCCTCGCCTCCTCCGACGAGGCGGTCACCGCGCTGTTCCGGCAGGCCGGGGTGATCAGGGTCGACACCATCGAGGAGCTGTTCGATGTGTCCGGCCTCCTCGCCAACCAGCCCGTGCCCCAGGGCACTCGTGTCGGGATCGTCACCAACGCCGGTGGGCCCGGCATCCTCGCCGCGGACGCCCTGGAGGGCCACGGGCTGACCATTCCCGAGCTGTCTGCCGAACTGCAACAGGCGATATCCGAGGGCCTGGCCGCCGAAGCCTCCACCCGCAACCCGATAGACCTCATCGCCTCGGGCGGCCCGGCCGCTTTCGAACAGGCCACGACACATCTGCTCAACTCGCTCGAAGTCGATTCGGTGATGGCCATCTACGTCCCGACGTCCCCGGAGGGCGGCTCGGACGTCGCCGCCGCGTTGCGCCGCTGTCAGGACGATTACGAAGGGGACACACCGCTGCTATCGGTCTTCATGCAGTCGGAGAGCGCCGCGGAGTCCCTGGTGGGGAAGAACGGGAAGAGGTCGATACCGACCTACACATTCCCCGAGGATGCGGCACATGCGCTGTCTCGAGCCACCAGATACGGCGAATGGCGGAGACGTGACCCGGGAACGCAGGCCGCGCTGCCGGACGATGCCG
>JBAVPF010000258.1:0-10679 GCA_049692815.1 Acidimicrobiia bacterium | reverse complement strand
GGGCATCACCGAGGTCCACCGACTCGTCCACCCGCCGGCCGACCTCCTGCATGGTTGCCGCCATCTCGGCGCACTCGGCGCCGCAGTCGTCGACCGGGGAGAACGTGTAGAGGGTCACCGCTCCCTTTCCGTCTTCCGACGTCAGGGGCTGGCCTGTCTGGTCGATCAGTGCGAACCCGGGGGCCACCCGCAACCGGGGCAGGACCTGAACGGGCTCGAAGAGCGCAAAGGCGAGGACGCCCACGACCACGAAGACCCCGATGCCGAGGAGCCACTTGAAGGTTCGCGGGATACCACCCGTAGACTCAGTCGGGTGCGCAGACTCCTCCTCCTCGCTGTGCTCACTTTCATGATCCAAGCGTGCCTCCCCGCTCAACTCGAGCAGGGCCCCGGCATCATCGGGAGCTATGTCGTCAACGGGGTCGACCCCAACGGGACCGAGTACACCGGGAGGGTCTCCATCACCGAGGGCGCCGGTCCCGGCGAGGTCGAGATCGAATGGGTCGTCACCGGTGCCATCATCCATGGGACCGGCCGCTTGTCCGGCGACACGCTCAGAGTCGACTGGGAGACCGTGTCCGGCCCCCGCGGTGTCTCCGGGGGAACCGCCGAGTACACGGTCACCGATGCCGGCCATCTCGTCGGGACCCGCTCCGTCGACGGGATCGATACCACCGGAACCGAGGAGATCTTCCCCGAACCGTGAGCTCCCGGGTGACGTCATCGGCTCATCATCGCAAGCTCGGGAGACAATCGGGCGGCCTCGACCCCACTCCACCGAAACCGAGGCGATTCCTCATCCGCCTCCCTCCTGGTCGAGGGTGAGGAGATAGGCCACCAGGGCATCGATGTCCTCCTGGCTGAGCAGTTCGTCGTAGTTGTCCAGCATCTGGCCGCTGGGGAAGCCCTCCACGATGTACGCGTCCGGATCGAGGATCGACTGCCGCAGATACGCCTCCGCAGTGAGCCCCGGCACCCTCGACCCCGCCACCAACCCGACGCCGGCGAGATTCGGACCGACCTTCTCGACGCCGGGGGTCACCGAATGACAAACCGAGCAAGCGGCATGTGAGGAAGAGAACAGCTGATGACCCTTGCCCGCACCGATATCCGGCTCGTCGTCGATCGTGACAACCAACCGGCGACCCTTCTCAAGATCGACATCGTCGTCGTACATCACCGTGTGATCGGTCCCCTCGATCAGCTCGACGAGCACGTAGGCGTCACCGGGGTCGGAGGGGATGTCGAGGACCGCGGATGCCAGACCACCCTTGCCGATGACCCGCTCCTCTGTGGGCCCCTGACCCACGAGGGTCCGCAAGACGGTTTCCACGCCCTGACCCCCGCTGGGTGAGTCGGTCCCTCGTATGACGGCGCCTGGCTCGTGATGGACGACCACGAGGACTCCCGAGTCGGGCCGGTTGAACGTGAAATAGAGCCCTGTCGCCAGACCCACCAGGAGGAGGGAGGCGAGGACCACGCCGCCCGCCGCGCTGAGACGCCAGCGGCTCCTGGGGATCTCGTTGGGATCGGCGCTCAGATGGGTACCTGGCCGACTGAGAGCATGGCGGAGCGCCGTCGGGGCGACGAAATCCCTCGTGGTCGTACGTGCCGACTGAGCCGGCACACGGGGTCTTCGCTCGCCTCCGATTCGCTCTTCGGCAAGGAGGTTCCCCACCCCGAAAGCACAATCACCGGGAGGACAGCCGACGACGTGCACTGCGGTGGCTCCCATCCGCACCAGCCCACTTATGGCAGTCGGGCTGATGACTCCCGCACAACGGACGGTGAGGACCTCGGCTTCGGTTTGACTGAGCCGGCCATGACGCTCACAGGCGATGACGACCTCACGGCCGGCAGGGTCGACGTCGGCGGGCAAGGTGGCCCCCGGCAGGGCGATGGCGTCGAACACGCAGGAGCCGATGCAAATGCCGCAGGCGACACAGGCGGCCGGGTCGACCTCGGCAATCGAGCCGTCGCCATGCTCCACCATGACGAGAGCCCGATAGGGGCAGTCCACCACGCACAGTTCGCAGCCGGTGCAGGCCTCAGGATCGATTTCGACCACTTCGGGAGCATCCCTGCTCAAGAGCCAGGGGAGATAGGCCACGAAGAGGGAGACCATCGCGAACAAGGCCATCACAAGTGGGCCCGGGATCGCAGCGAGTGCCGGAAGCAGGAACAGGATGAACGGGTCCAAGGGCACCGAGTCGACGATTCGTGAGGGATCGGCCACGCGAAGCAGCTCGGCGGGGAACGCGATGGAGACGATGACGAGCGCGCCGAGCATGAGGCCGGTCCATAGCCTCGGTGGGAGCCAAGGAAGGCTGGTGCGACGCAGGTGTCGCCACAGGAACCACCCGATCGCGGCGGTGGCGAGCAGGTGGGCGAACCAGATGATGAGGAGCACCTGCCACCCGCTTCCGTCCGCGGTCAGCACCGCGCTGGTGAGCGAGTTCCCGATCCCGAACACGTCGGCCACCGACGCCATGGCCTCGTTGAGGAGCTGCGCCCTCTCGTCCCACAGCAGCCAGTAGCCGGTCACCCCGGCGAACCAGATGATGAGCAATGCGGTCAGCCCGGTGAGCCATCGCCAGCGTCTGGGCCCGTTGAACCGGGCGGCCACGAAGATCCTCCACGCGTGGACGAGGGTCGTGACCACGAGTGCGGCGGAGGAATAGCGGTGGACGCTCCTCATGAACCGTTGTATGGGGTGGGAGGTCAGCTTGGCGACGGAGCGAAAAGAGGCCTCGAACCCGAACTCGAAGAACAATGTGATGTAGACGCCGGTGATCACCACCACGAAAAAGAGAACGACGCTGATGGTGCCGGCATGTGGCAGCGGGTTCAGTCGGCCCGACCCCACGAATCGGCGAACCGGTGACTCGACGGCGTATGAAACCTTCGCCAGCCCGTCGAGA
This sequence comes from Acidimicrobiia bacterium, assembly GCA_049692815.1. GTDB lineage: Bacteria > Actinomycetota > Acidimicrobiia > Spongiisociales > ZC4RG35 > JANQRA01. The sequence goes on along the minus strand of JBAVPF010000258.1, from coordinate 7,758 downwards.
CGGGGATGCGCCGGCGATCCCTTCGCCCCCGGATCTTCATCCATGTGTTTCTACGGAGGGCCGATGCCCGGGGCGTTGAGTTGGATGTTCGCTATCTGCTCCAGGAGCTGCGGGCCGTAGGCCACGACTATCAGGATCACCGCCCCGATGAGCCACGGCTTGAACGAGTCGAGCCACTCGGGGGTCAGCTGCGGGTCACGCAAGGACTCGGCTATCGGGATCTCCGGGACGTCCTCGGGGTCGGCCTTCTTGCCGGTGGCCGTCCTCAGCATGATCCACACATACATGATCACCGCCACGAAGAGGATCCCACCGCCGATGCTCACGCGCAGCAGGTGCCCCGACCATTCCTCCGGGACGTACGGCGCCTCTCCCAGCGGTGTCCTGCGGGGAGCTCCGAGCAGTCCGAGAACGTGCATGGCGTTGGAGAAGATGATCATCCCGACGAACCACACCCATGTCTGCACGACTGCCCAGCGCGGCTTGTAGAGCTTCTTGCCGGTGATGTGGGGCACGAGCCAATAGCTGATCCCGATGAAGGAGAGGGTGACAGCGGTGGCCACCGTGAGATGGAAGTGCCCCGGCACCCAGGTGGTGTTGTGGATTACGGTGTTGATGTTGTAGCTGGCGTTCACCAGCCCGCCGATCCCGCCGAACATGAAGAGGATTCCGGCGAGGAGCTGCGCGCTCACGGAAGGGTCCTTCCAGGGCAGGGCGCGTATCCAGCCGATCAGGCCGGTCCCGCCTCGTTTGCGGCCGGCGTACTCGAGAGATGCGATCACGGTGAAGGCGGTCAGCATGGACGGGAAGAACACCGCGTACGTGAGACCGGCGTGGATCCACTTCCAGCCGGTTGCGATGCCCGGATCGACGAACTGGTGGTGAAAGCCGACCGGGATCGACACCAGCAGGAACAACCAAAACGCCAGACGAGCGAGAGAGTCGCTGAACAGCTTTCCGCCGGCCTGCTTGGGGAGCATCCCGTACCACGAGATGTAGGCGGGGAGCAGCCAGAAGTACACCAGCGGATGGCCCGTGAACCAGAAGTAGGTGCGAGCCAGCTCCGGGTCCGTGGCATCGATCATCCCCAGTGACCAGGGGAGGAGCATGGAGAGGATCTCGGCGGCCACGCCCAGGGTGGCGATCTGCCACATGGCCATGTTCATCACCCCGGCGAATGCGATGAACGGGGAGCGAATGCCCGGGTTGTCCTTGCGCCAGCCTCTGTAGGTGAGGAAGAAGCCGTAACCCTCGATCCAGCTCCCCACGACCACCAAGGTCAGGCCGAGATAGAAAGCCCAACTCGCCTCGAGCGGCGGGTAGAAGGTGTAGAGGACCGTGGCCGTCCCCGCCAGCAGGGGCACCGCGGTGGTGACCAGGCCGACCAGCATGGTCCAGAAGCCGATCTTGTTCAGCATCGGGTGCGAGAGAGGTCTCCGCAGGCCCTTGATGGTCGTCAGGTTGGTGAAACCGACGATGAAGAACGTGGTCCAGACCAGGGCGTTGAGCACGCCGTGGAGTGTCAGGCCCTGGTAGTAGGACTTGAGGGCGGGAGCCAGGTACTGGTAGAGGTCCCAGCCCGAGAACTCGAACGCCTGGAGCGGGCCGAAGAGGCTTCCGACGAAAAGGGCGATGACGGCGACCAGGATGTGCCAGCCGATGAACCTCTTCTCCTGGCCGGTGAGGTCGTACTTGGTCTTCTCCGCGGAGATCGTCATCCGTCACCTCCAGCGCCTGGCTGCACCACCTTGACCACCCCGTACATGGCCGCATGGGCAATGCCGCAGTATTCCGTGCAGATGTACGGGAACTCGCCGACCCGGTCGAATGTGTAGGTCAGCTTGGAGACCTGACCCGGGACGATCTGCATGTTGATGTTGGTGTCCTGGATCTTGAAGCCGTGCTGCACGTCCACCGAAGTCACGTAGATGGTGACCTTGGAGCCGACAGGCACCTCGATCTCGCGCGGGTCGTAGCTGAATGTCCTGGCCACCACGTGGGCCTCATATTCGCCATCGGCGATCTGACGGAGACCCGGGTTGGCGAACGGCCCGCTGTCGGCGACGGTCGCCGGGTCGACCTCGGTTTCCACGCCGGGGACCTGGAAGCCGAGGGCGAAGCCGGCGATCGTGACCAGTGTGAAGAAGACCACGAGGAGGGCGATGCTGAAGAGCATCCAGTTGCGCTCGAATGGGTCGACACCCATCGTCTTCTTGGCTGGAGCCTGTTCCACGCTCACGTGGTGACCCCGCGGCTGAGCAGGATCAGGTACACCGATGCCCAGAGGAGGATGATGGTCAGTACGAATGCAGCGAGGATGACCACGGTCCCGGTCGGCTTGAAATGCTCGGGCTCGGCGGGGCCGTCACCGAGGTCGGACGTCACTTTTCTCCTCTCGACTGGTGCCATTGCTAGCACACCACAGCGACATTCGGTCGGTAGCAGACGAGTAATGATCACCCGGGACGGTCAATAGGGCCGAAAGGCCCTAACGCGCGAGTTGCGCCGCAGCCGACGATTCGGCGACGTATCGTCTGTTGGTCCAACGCGACCATTGGAGGAAGAAACGGTGGGAAGAGCGAAGCCGGCCGACCGAAGGGTCACGGCAGCTGGGGCAATCCTCGCTCTCCTGCTCGGCGTATCGCTTCTGATGTTCCCGGCGACTGCCCGGGCCCAGACCGAGGATGTCGACACCGACCAACTGCTCCTCGGCCAGCAGGTGTTCAGCGACAACTGCTCGTCATGCCACCAGCCAGGTGGTGTCGGGATCCCCGGTGCGTTCCCTCCACTCGTGAACAACCCTCATGTGGACGACGCCGACTACGTCAGGGGCGTCCTCCAGAACGGTCGCACCGGGGAGATCCTCGTCAACGGTGAGACCTATGACGGCGTCATGCCCGCGTTCTCCACGTTGGACGACACCCAGGTCGATGCCGTGATCGCCTACCTGCAGAACGGTCTCGTCGTGCCTGGCGGGTCAGCACCCCCTGTTGACGGCGGGAGCTCGGCCGGGACCACTCTTCCCCCTGTGGCTTCGGCGATGTTCACCCTGGCCTTCGTGCTGGCCATCCTCATAGCCGGCTGGGTCCTGGCTCCACGTATCGTCGGGGTCATCGATAGGCGGAACATGCCAAGGCTCGATGCCGGGCTCAAGAGCGGGCTGGTGGTCATCTATTTCGTCGGCGCCACAGTCTTTCTCCCCTCGATGGTGTTGCGGACCGAAGTGCTTGAGCGTCTACCCAGGGGCGTCCAAGACTTCGTCGCCGGCAGTCTGTGGATCGGTGGCCTGGCTATCGGCGTGCTCGGCCTCTGGTGGTTCCAGCGTCAGGACCGGATATGACCTGGGAGCTGTCCTTCTACGACCAGAACATCCCCTGTCTCGCCGCCTGCCCGGTGCACACCAATGCGGGCGTGTACGTGGCCGCTATCGCCGACGGCGCCGATGAGCTCGCCTATCTCACCGCCCGACTTCCCAACCCGTTCGCCTCGGTGTGCGGGCGGGTGTGCGCCGCGCCCTGTGAAGATGCCTGCCGCCGCGGGGAGATCGACAGGCCCATCGCAATCAGGGCCCTGAAGCGATTCGTCACCGAGAAGTACGGGACAGAGGTCGAAGGGAGCGATGCCTGGCTGAAGGTGGCGTCTCCCCCCGATGTCGAGAGAGACAAGAGCATCGGCATCGTCGGAGGCGGCCCGGCCGGCCTCGCCGCGGCACACGACCTGAGACGCTGGGGCTACCGGGTCACCGTCTACGAGGCGACAGACAAGCTGGGTGGCGCCATGTGGCTCGGCATACCCGAGTATCGCCTCGATCGCACCGTCCTTCAGCGGGACATCGACGCCATCATCGGGCTCGGGGTCGAGGTGGAGTACAACACCCGCATGGGCACGGACGTCACCTTCGACTCGCTGCGACGACGTCACGACGCGGTGTTCCTCGCCATCGGAGCCACGCTGGGCCGCGGTCTGGACATCGAGGGGAACGAGGCCGACGGTGTGTTCCGGGCGATCGAGTTCCTGATCAACATGAACCGCGGCTTCCAGGTCGACGTTGGGGAGCGGGTGGTGGTGATAGGCGGCGGTGACGTGGCCATGGACGCTGCGAGGACGGCCCTGCGTGCCGACGAGTACGCGGCAGTCGGTGAGGGCCCCGAGCTCGATCCCGGAGACGAGTCTTCCTCGCTACAGGTGGCCTTCGACGCCGCCCGCAGCGCGGCCAGGGCCGGGGCCCGCGACATCACGGTCGTCAGCCTCGAGAGTCGCAAGGAGATGCCCGCACACGAGTTCGAGATCGAGGAAGCCGAGAGGGAAGGCATTCGGTTCATCCACCGAAGGGGCCCGTCCAGGATCGTGACCACCGAAGACAGCCAGGTGGCAGGGTTGGAGACCATCACCTGTCTGTCCGTGTTCAACGAGGAGGGAAGGTTTGCTCCCGAATTCGACGTCGACGACAAGTCGATCCTCCCGGCGGACACCGTCATCCTCGCCATCGGACAGGCCATCGATCTCGATTCCCTCGGCGGCGAAGGCCCCGAGATCTCTCCCCGGCGCACCATCGCCATCGAGCCGGAGACCGGCAGGACGTCCCTGAAGGGGGTGTGGTCGGGTGGAGACGCCGCCAAGGGCCCGCGCACGCTCATCGACGCCATCGCCGACGGGCGCAAGTCGGCCGAGGACATCCACAAGTTCCTCGGTGGTGAAGTCCCCGACCAACCGGAGGGGCGGATGGAGATCGTCGAGGGCTTCCACCGGCTGGGCGACACCTACGACCGATTCGACCGCGTCGAGGTGCCCACACTCGACACGGGGCGTCGCATCGGTCTCGCCGAGGTCGAGACCGGCTTCACAGAGGAGATGGCCCGGATCGAGGCCGGCCGCTGTCTCCGCTGCTTCGCCAACATCCTCCTCGACGTGGACAAGTGCGTCCTCTGCGCGTTGTGCTCGGATGTCTGCCCCGTCGACGTGATCTCACTGGTCCCTGCCGAGAGTGTCGACGTGACTTCCAGGGGGAGCACTGCCTTGCTGCTCGACGAAGAGCGCTGCATAAGGTGCGCGTTGTGCATCGACAGATGCCCCACCGACGCCCTCAGCATGGGAATGTGGACCGGAGTGGGAGTCCCGGGATGACGCTGATGGATCGCCTCAAGAACACGACCGTTGGCCGGTCGATCATTCGCAACCCGAATCGCTCCACACCCCGCGATCGGGCTGCCGGTCATTGGTCGAACTTCTTCCTCCACATCTATCCGGTCAAGATGCACCGGCGGGAGATCGGATTCCGGTACTCGTGGTATCTGGGTGTCGTCTCGGCCGTGCTCTTCGGCTCGCTGGTGGCGTCCGGGATCTACCTGATGTTCTTCTACGTCCCCTCCCCCGGCCAGGCCTACACCGACATCCAAACCATCCAGACCCAGGTCGCGTTTGGCCAGTACGTGCGGAACGTCCACCGGTGGTCGGCCCACCTCATGGTCATAGCGGTGGCGGCGCACATGGCCCGGGTCTTCTACCGCGGGGCCTACAAGTCGCCCAAGGAGTTCAACTGGGTGATAGGCGTGGTGCTGCTGGTACTCACACTCCTCCTCTCATTCACCGGCTACCTGCTCCCCTGGGACCAGCTGGCTTACTGGGCCATCACGGTCGGGACCTCGATGGCCGGATACGTCCCCTTCATCGGTGAGACCGTCAAGGACATCCTCCTCGGTGGCGCCACGGTCAGCTCGGCGACCCTTCTTCGCTTCTATGTGCTGCACGTGGCGGTGCTGCCGGTGGCCGTGGTCCTCACGCTGGCCATCCATCTCTGGCGTTGGCGCAAAGACTCGATGCTCACTCAGGAAGGTGCCTCAGATGAGTGAGAAGAGACCGGTGACCATCGGCTCGGGTGATCCCACCGTGATCAAGGGCAAGCGCGTTCTGGGCGTGGTCCCCGGGAAGCCGATCGGTGGAGAGGAGAAGCGGCCGGCCGAAGAGGACAGCGTGATGGTGTGGCCGCATCTCCTGGTCCGTCATGCCGTCGCCGCACTGGTGATCCTTCTGGTCGTCCTCGTCCTCGGAGTCCTCTTCGACGCCCCCCTCAAGGAGGTGGCGAACCCGTCTATCACCCCGAACCCGGAGAAGGCTCCGTGGTACTTCGTGGCGCTGCAGGAGTTGTTGGCCCACTTCCATCCCCTGGTGGCAGGCGTGCTCGTGCCTGGCGCGATCATCATCGGGCTCGTCGTCCTCCCCTACATCGACAGGACGCCGTTTCATGTGCCCAAGTTCAGGAGGGTGGCCGTCTACACCTTCACGACTTTCCTCGTCATCTGGATCATCCTCACCCTCATCGGCTTCGCGTTCCGTGGCGAGAACTGGTCCTGGGTGTGGCCGTGGCAGGAATGGCATGGTGAGTTATGACTGACTTTCTGAACCGTCGCGAGTTCCTGAGCCGCATGTGGAAGTCGGGGATAGTCCTGATCGGTGCCGCCGGCGTCTGGACCACATGGGATCTCCTCCAGCCACTGGAGGCCACCGGCTTCGGCGGCAAGGTCCGCTCGGTGCCGCCGGAGGCGGTCCCGGAGACCGGTGCCATCGAGGTGCCCCAGGCACGCGCCTTTCTGGTGCGGATCGACGGCGAGGTGCACGCCCTGTCCTGGAAGTGCACGCATCTCGGCTGTCGCGTCCCGTACTGCAACCAGGCCAGCGAGTTCGAGTGCCCGTGTCACGGCTCGGTGTTCACCCGGGCCGGCGACTATCGGGCAGGCCCGGCGCCGAGGGGAATGGACCAGTACCCGATCGAAGTGGGCGAGGACGGGCTCATCTACATCAACACCGGCGAGCTGATCGAGGGACCACCCCAGGGCGTGCTCACGGCCGACGAGCCGGCGACCGGCCCGCCATGCGGCGCGAGCGGTGAGGCCTGATGGGGTACGACTACCAGACCGACACCGAGCTCGAGACATCGACGAACCGGGTCATGCAGCTCGGCATCGTGCTCATGCTGCTCATGGCCCTCGTGTTCCCCTTCTACAGGTGGTTCGAGCCGGCCACCCGGGCGGATGCCAGGGCCGAACAACTCAACTCCCTGGTAACGCAGGGAGAGTCGATCTTCGCCCTCAACTGCTCCGCTTGCCACGGTGCCAACGGGGAGGGTGGCGTCGGCCCCGCCCTCAACTCTCGTCAGTTCATGCAGTCGGCCACGACGGAGCAGATGATGGGGCTCGTCGCCGTCGGGGTCCCCGGGACACAGATGAGCGCCTATTCGCAGGATTTCGGGGGGCCACTCACCGACGAGCAGATCAAGGCGGTCGCCACGTTCGTCCGCTCCTGGGAGCCGGATGCTCCCGACAACCCCGACTGGCGCAACCCCTCGGGCTGAGTGGCCGCGCCGACATCCCGTCGGCCCCGTCTTCCGACCCCGGCCAGGGACCGCGTTCCGTTTGCCACTTGTTGTTCCGGGTCAGCAGCAACCCGGTCACATCATCGGGAATAGAGGTCGAGGACGAGTGTCACGTCGGTGACGTCGCGGTGCTCCAAGACCATGTCACCGTCGACCACCGCCTTCACGCCCGCTTCCAGGCCGGCACGAATGTCCTCGGCGTATCCACCCGAGAAGGCGTAGCCGAGGCGGCCGTTGTCGATGGCGATGTAGCTCGACTCGATCGAGCCGTCGGTGAAGTACCGGTCCACCGCCTCGGCCACGCCCAGGTCGACGCGTTTGACCACCGACGTGAGCACATGCGTCTGCATCTGACTCACGAAGTCGGTCCACTGGGGGTCGTTCGGGTC